>JAFZRB010000364.1 GCA_017620115.1 Clostridia bacterium
CGGCCGCATCCTGCTGTTCTATAAGGTCGGCTCCCCCATCGCGGACTGGCGCACCATGGTGATCGAATCCGCCGACCGGGGAGAGACCTGGTCGTCTCCCCGCGAGCTCGTCGAGGGCGACCGGAGCGGAGGCCGCGGCCCCGTGCGCAACAAACCGCTGCGCCTGAAAAGCGGTCGCATCCTGGCGCCTGCCTCGGTGGAGCGCGGGCTGTGGCGCTGCTTCATGGATTATTCCGACGACGAAGGCCGCACATGGACGAAGAGCAACCTCATCGAAGCGCGGGGCACAGGCCTTCTGGACGAGGGGATCCGGGAATGGCAGCGCCGCATGAGGGAGGCCTGGAACCGCGGCGAAGCCTTCGACATGAGCCAGGTGCCGCCGCAGTACGCGCACGGGCGGGGCGTCATTCAGCCCACGCTGTGGGAGGATGGCAGCGGCGTTCACGCGCTCATGCGCAGCGGGGAGGGCCGCATCTACCGCAGCGATTCTGTAGACGGTGGGGCGAACTGGTGCGAGGGCTACCCCACCGACATGCCGAACAACAACTCGGGCATCGACCTCACGCGGCTGGAAAACGGCGTCATGCTGCTGGCCTACAATCCGGTCGGCCAGAATTTCGGGCTGCGCTCCCCCATTTCCCTCGCCGTGTCGCGCGACGACGGCGCGTCGTGGACGCGCCTGTGCGACCTGGAGGCGGAACCGGGCGAGTTCTCCTATCCCGCCGTAGTGTCCCGTGGGAACCGCGTCTATATGACCTATACATACAGGCGCGAGAACATCGCGTATTGGGAATTCGAGTGGATTGAAGACTGACGGCGCAGCCCCGGCGCGGATGTGTTCCGCGCTTTTTTATCTCCGTCAAGGCGCGAAACGCGGCTTTTTTTGCCATTCACGCCAAAAAATCTGCAATTCGTCGCAAAGTGTAGCTATTTTTCGGGCGATGCCTTATAATGCGAATCAGTTGAGGGGCCAAAGAGCTCCGACAATAAAAACAATCGAAAGGGGATTTAGTCATGGATGCAATGAGACTTCTTGTCAACGCGATTGAACTGTCCCAGGCGGCCGCCAAGATGAACGAGGCCATGGAAGCCTACAACGAGGCCATCGAAGCCGTCAAGACCGCCGCCGCGGATCTGGCGAGCAAATGGGAGGGCGACGGCCAGAAGGCGTTCGTCGCCAACCAGGATGAAGCCTATCGCTGGTACTCCAGCATCCACGCCGTCGTGATCTTCGTCATCAACACCGTCAAGAAGGTCATCGACACTTATCGTGAAGCCGAGAAACGCGCCGCCAGCATCATGAAGGGCTGATAACGGGCAGAGCGAACAAAGACGAGCATTAGTAGGAGGGAAAGAAAATGGCATCTGATAAGATTCTTGTTTCAACTGCTGAAATGCAGACGACCATCGGCAAATACGAGCAGGCGCGCGCCACGATGCAGCAGGCGTTCTCCGCGCTGGACGAAGCCAAAGAGCACATCGACCGCTGCTGGGACGGCCCCGCCAAGCTGATCTACACCGAGCGCTGGCTGAACATCGCCACCAACATCAAGCGCAGCAACGACGCCATCGACGCCACCATCAATTCCCTGAAGAACGCCATCACCGAATACGAGAACGGCGACGAAACGGTGCTCAATCTGGGCAACAACATCAACACCGGCACCACCCCGCCGATGTTCTGATTCAAGGGTTCGATTTCCGGGAGGTGTACTGATCCGTGGCAGCGACCTATGATACCGGCCTCATCCGTGAGGCGGCCAGACAGGTTCAGGCTGTGTCCAGGCAGCTGGACGAAGGCGCGGTGTATCAGCTGAAGCAGGCGCAGGAGGTCATGGAAACCTGCAAGGGCCAGACGGCTGAGGCGCTGGGCGAACAGCTTGTTGTCCACAGGCAGATGATCCGCGCGGATCTCATGCGCCTCGCCGACATCGCCGCAAAGCTGAATGTATTCGCAAACGCGCTCGACGACGCGGATAAACGGCTGACCGACATCATTCGCGGAAGGGGATGAATCGCTTGACCATCCGATGGGACACAGATGCCGCGGCCGAAGCGCTGCGGCGTATGCGGACATCAGACGCTGGCCTGGGCGATAGTCTCACCGCGGCGCGCGCGGCGCGTCAGACGCTTGACGAGGCCAGCCCGGACGACGCCAGCAAGGTACTCAACATGCTTCTGGCCGAATTTGACGCGACAGTGAAATCGCTGGAGGATTCCAGACGATCGCTGGAAACGCTGATCGGAAAGACCAACGCGGCGAACCGGAATTTCGAGAACGCTGTAAGCGACATCGACCGCATCATCGCCGCGCTCGGGCCGGGTAAAGCCCCGGAGGGCGCCGGGCAGCCCGCGCCGCTGGTGGGGCACGGCGGCCCCGCCCCGATTTCGTGGAACGTCTATCAGGCAATCGTGCTGCCCAGCATGCGCGGGCGGATGGGCCCCCTGGTGCCGGACTGGCTGGAAGCCATCATGAACAACGCTGATTTATATCAGAACTGGATGTAATCTGAATTGATAATGGAGGGAAATAATCATGGCAGAATTTGAAGTTGTCCTTTCCCAGATGTCTGAGGCGGCTGCTGAAGTCAAGCAGCATTCCCAGGAGTACGCCGACGCGGCGACCAACCTCAAGAACCTCACCAACGAACTGACCACCTCTCCCGAGAAGTGGACGTCTGAAGCCTCTCAGATCTTCAACGAGAACATCGCGCAGGCCCATAAGTGGATGCTCGAGATGAGCGACCTCCTGAACGAATTCGGCGACGCGCTCCAGAAGGCCCGCGAAGCCTACGAGACGGCGGACGTGAATTCCTCGAAGTTCTTCAAGTAATGGATACGGCGCCGATCAAGGAAACCCTGCGCCAGCTGGAAGAGACGATCGCCGCATTCGGCGAAGGAGGCCCCGATCCCGAAAAGGATCCCCAGGCCGCGGAGGTATTCGAAAAGCTGCGCGCGGAAATGATCCGAATGAAAATCAACCTGGAGCGTTTGGAAAAGAACATGACTGCGCCTACCGGCGGCGGTAAAGAAATAGGAGGGAAATCATAATGGCCAGCAGTGAAGAGATTCGCGTTAGTATTGAGGCGTTGAATGGAGCGATCAAGGATTTCGAGGGCAAGAGGGACGCGATGGAGAACACCTATCTGAAGATCTCCAATGTGATCCGCGAGCTGAACACCACCTGGAGGGGCGCCTCCGCCAACAAATTCAGCGATCAGTTTGACGCGCTGTACAAGAACCTGAGCCAGACCCGCGAGCAGATGGACAACGCCATCAGCAAGCTGGAGCAGGCCCGCAACATCTACCAGGAGACCGAAGAAGCGGTTAAGGCTCTGACCGAGCAGCTCGAAGCGGGCGACACGCCGACCTTCTTCTAAGCAAAGCAATTCAGTTCAAACTGTTGGAAGGAGCGTAATGGCGCATGGCAATGATCTATGACTCCGGCGAAGTCCGCCGAGCGGCGCGCACCGTCCGCAGCAGCATGGAGCGGATAACCTCCGGGGCGCAACCCAAGCTGAGGTCTATCCGTTCGTCGCTGGGCGAAAACATGGAAGGAGCCACAGCCGACGCGCTGAACAAGCGTCTGTACGATCTGGATGCCGACATTGCCAGAATCGTTTCAGCTCTGAATGCGTTGAACCGCACGCTGCTGAAGTTCGCGGATGAAATCGACGCGGCGGATGCCAAAATTAAAGCATCAATGCAGTAGAGTCCCGCAAATGCCCCGGAGGGACGCGCCTCCGGGGCATTCTTTACAGGCATCAAAACAATTTGAGCAGGTGAGAAGATGAATGATCGAATCAAAGTGAATAGCGAGCTGCTCGATCGCTGGGCTTCGCAACTGGGCGAGGTTTCCACCGCGCTGAACGACGCGTTATCCATCCTGAACGGCATGAACATGTCGAGCGAATGGTGGAACAAGGTCGGAAATCTCTCGTCGCTCAGGCTGACGCTCACGGGACAGGATTTTTCGCTCGGCAACTTCCATGGCGCTGTGCGCGGCATCGGCAGCGCGATCAAAGCCTGCCAGGCCGAGACCGCGAAGACCGGCGCGAACGTGCGCAAGGCCGGCGTGACCTTCGAGGGCGCGGTGTCCGACCTGGATCGGAAAATCGACGGCCTGTCGCAGGGGCGCAGCAACAGCCGCTGGAGCGACCTGTTCGGGCCTGTCAATATCAGGGAGATTCCCATCGTCGGCCCGAACGGCCCGGTAATCCCAATCTCCCCCGCCAAGCTTAAGGACATTTTGAAAAAGTATTTTGAGGATCACAGGATCATCCCCATCATCGCGCCGACCGACAACCACATGATCGAACGGATCACCGCGGTTATCGGCCCCGGCGGCATGCTGAACAGAGACGGCATGCTGGGCTACGATGAGCAGAGCCTGCGAAAGGCCTTCGACAAGCTTTTCAAGACAGGCGGCACCGTCGAGAACCCCGATATGTACCTCGTCAACTATCTGCACTATCCGTCTGATCCCTCCAAGTGGACGAAGACGATGAAGGATACATACGAGAAGACGCGCGACAGCGCGAAGATCTACCAGAACGCCGACGGCTCAACGACCTACGTCATCGACGACACGTATATCTTCGCCGCCAGCGGCGGCCTGGCGAGCACCCTCGCGTTCACCAAGAAGTTCACCGAATTCAGCTATACCAGGGACTGGACGGACGAAAACGGCGCCTATCACAAGCGCGAGCTGGGCGACAAGGTCAACACGATCGGCTATACGGGCAAGGAATCGGTCATCAAGCAGGAAAAATTCGATTCTGACAAGAACGGCTACTATAAAGACGGCAAGAGGATCGCGAAGACGGATACGGAAAAGGGTTCTCTGGAAACCTCCCGCAAGCGGACCATTGTCGAATTCGGCGCGGAAGGCTCCGCCAGCAAATCTCTGATCCATGGCGAACAGAAGAAGCAATACAAATACGGCGAAACCGAGGTTTCCGGCGACGTCGGCTACGGCGAAGCCCATTGGGGCGTCCATGGCGGTCTGTATCGCACGGAAATCAAGGCCGACGGCACGTCGAGGCGCGTATTCGAGCCCGGTGTCAGCGCCGATGTGGGCGTATCCTTCGGCCTGGCCAAAGGTTCCGCGAAGGGCAAGCTGGGCAACGATTACTTCGATGTCCACGGCGAAGTCGAGGGCAGCGTGCTGTCCGGCGAAGCCAAAGCCGAAGGCCAGCTCGGCATGGTCGACGGCAAGCTGGCGGCGCGCGCCAAGGCCAGCGCGGA
>JAFZRB010000365.1 GCA_017620115.1 Clostridia bacterium
AGATGGTTATGCCCGGCGACAACATCGACATGGAGATCACCCTGATCACCCCCATCGCCTGCGAAGAGGGCCTGCGTTTCGCTATCCGCGAGGGCGGCCGCACCGTTGGCTCCGGCGTTGTCACCAAGGTCATCGAGTAATATAAAAACTGTTCGGGTCATTACAATACCCGCGCTGTGTGCGCGGGTATTGTTCTTCACGAATGCTTGCCGGGGGGAAAAGGGCATGGAACAGCCGCGCACGAGCGCAACGGAGGAGTTTTCGGGTGACGAGGCGTGGGCGACCGGGGAAACGGCGCCTGTGAAGCAGGAGAAAAGCGCGGGATCCGGCCAGAAGTCCGGAAAGAGCGCTCCAAAAAAGAAAAAACTGTCCGAGAAGGCCAGGAAGCGCAGGAACAAACACATCCGGCGCGTCGTGGGCCGTATCCTGCTGTATCTCTTCACGGTGATTATCATACTGGTCGTGGGCCTTTACGCCCTGCTGAACGTGGTGTTCAGGGGCCCCTCGCAGACGGCGGGCGACGCGCTGACCATGATGCTGCTCGAGAGCAGCGCGGGCAAGTTCGTGCCCTACCTCTATTATACGGACGAGGAGGTCGCGGCAATCCAGGAGCGCAACAAGATGGTCGAGCTGGAGCTGGAAACCGATACCAGCCTGATCGTGTTCAACAAGCCCGCCGAGAGCGACGATCCGGAGACAGCCGACGGGCCCGCGGAGGAGGACGACATCGTCGTGGACGAGCTGCGCGGCGCGACCTATCACGGCTGGATGATGATCGTGAAGGATCCCTCGCGCGTGTTCCTCGGCGTGTGCCGCATGCGCTTCAGCGACGACTACGCCGGGCTTCGCCTGCCCGACCTTGCCAAGAAATACGACGCCGTCGCGGGCATCAACGGCGGCGCGTTCGCCGATCCGAACGGCCAGGGCAACGGCGGCGTGGCCGTGGGCGTGACGTTCTCAGAGGGGCAGGCCACCAACGCCTACGCCACGACTGATTACACCATGGTGGGCTTCGACCAGAACAACGTGCTGATCGTGGGCAAGCTCTCGAAGGCGCAGGCCGAAGAGCGCGGCATCCGCGATTCGGCGGCGTTCGGCCCGGCGCTGGTGGTCAACGGCGAGCCGGCGCAGTTCTCCGGCGTGGGCTCGGGCCTGAATCCGCGAACGGCCATCGGCCAGCGCGCGGACGGCGCGGTGCTGATGCTGGTGGTCGACGGCCGCCAGGTGAACAGCCCCGGCGCGAGCATGGCCGACCTGGTGGAGATCATGGTGCGCTACGGCGCGGTGAACGCCTGCAATCTGGACGGCGGTTCCTCGTCCAACATGTATTACAACGGTGAGATGCTGAACGACGGCGTCGCGATCACCGGCTCGCGCCGGATCCCGACCGCCTTCCTGGTGCGCTGAGGGGTATGGCGATGAAGACGGAACAAAAACAATCAAAAAAGGCCGGCGAGCGGCGCATTCAGGAAAAGAAGCGCCAAAAGCGCAGCAGGCTCTATACGAAGATTTTTTACGGCTTTTACGCGCTGACCGTCATCGCGTTGTTCGTCGGGTTTTTGTACGCCTCGCGCGTCGTGAGCGACTACGTGAAGGCCTACGAGGCTTCGCAGCCCAAATACGCCGCGTCCGCCGCGGCCCAGCCGTTCTACGCCCACGATTACGACGTGCTCTCGCGGCACACGGATCAGGACATCTTCCAGTATGAGTCCCGCGCGGAGTACGAAGCGTACATGGAGAAGCAGCTGGCGGGCAAGTTCATCAGCTACAACGAGGTGTTTACCACCGACGAGGATCTGAAGAAGTACGTCGTAAAGGCTGACGATCAGAAAATCGGCGATTTTACGCTGCGTCACAGCGCCGACCATGAGAAATACGGCTTCTGGCTGTGGACGCTGGATTCGATGAACGTCGAAGGGCCGGAGGCGAGCGTCTACACCGTCGACGCCCCGTCCGGCGCGACTGTGCTGGTCGACGGGAAGGCGCTGGGCGAGGAGGATATCGTCGTGCGCGATATTCCGGAATTCGACCTGGGCGTGACGCTGCCGGAGGACGCCGTCCAGCCCAGCCGCTGCGTGTATGAGTTCCGGCGCTATTTCGGCGTGAGCGACATAAGCGTGACGGACGTCCACGGCGAGCCGTGCGAGGTCAGCGTTTCGGGCAGGCGCTACACCGCCGCCTATAACTACGACGACAGCCGCCTGGCGGAGGCTCTGGAGGAGCGCGTCATCCGCGTGGTGCGCCGCCTGTCCTGCTACATGACGAACGACTATTCGCAGTACAGCATGGACAAGGATCTGGTGAAGGATTCGCAGGCCTACAAATACGTGCACGGCTTCGACAGCGACTGGATCGCCAGCCACCGCTCCTACGATTTCCTGAATATGGACGTGCGCAACTATGTGAGCTATTCGGAGGACTGCTTCTCCGCCGAGGCGCGCTACGACTACAAGATTACCTATTATTATTCCGATCCCGAAATCTACCCCACGGCCTACCGCCTGTTCTTCCGGAAGACGGGCGACGAATGGAAGCTGTTCGATTTCACGCTGATCTGAGCGCCCGCGCGTTTCGTTCAGGCGCGTGAATTGTTATTTGTGTTGGAATTTTCCCAAATTTGTTGACAAGGGAATCCAGGTGTGATAAAGTAGTAAGGCGTGTTTGAGGCTTTATTAAGCTTACTTTATCAATAGGGAGGTGTCGCAGGATGGCATCCGATAAGCGTGTCAAGGTTACGCTGGCGTGCAGCGAATGCAAACAGCGCAATTACAATACCATCAAGAACAAGAAGAACGATCCCGATCGTCTCGAGATGAACAAGTACTGCCGCTTCTGCAAGAAGCATACCGCTCATAAGGAAACCCGCTAAGGGTTCCGCCTTTATAAGCTGCAAGGATGTGAATCACATGGCTAAGACGAATGACACGGCCGCCGCGAAGGATAATTTCTTCAACAAAGCGGTCAAGTTCTGCAAAAATCTGGGCATCAAGATCGCCCGCAGCTTCAAGGACATGTATGCCGAGCTGAAGAAGGTGACCTGGCCGCAGCGCAGCGAGCTCATTAACTACTCTCTGGTGGTTCTGGGCTTCATGGTTGCGATGGGCATCATTATCTTCGTCATCGACGCCGGCGCCGGCGCGCTGGTTCAGCTGATCACCCGCTGATCTGGTTGGAGTGGCGATATGTCAGAAAAGGCTGAAACGGCTCAGTGGTATGTCGTGCATACCTATTCGGGCTACGAAAACAAGGTGAAGGCCAATCTCGAAAAATCCGTCGAGAACAACGGACTTCAGCATCTGATTCAGGAAGTCAGCATTCCTGTTGAGGAAGTCGTTGAAATTCGCAATGGCAAGCGCCATGCGGTTCAGCGAAAGATTTTCCCCGGCTATGTGCTGGTGAAAATGCTCATGACCAACGAAGCCTGGTACATCGTTCGCAACACGCGCGGCGTGACCGGTTTCGTCGGCCCCGGATCTCACCCCGTCCCGCTGGCGGGCAGCGAGATCGAATTCATGCTCACCCGCGCCGCCGTGTCGATCGACATCGCGGTGGGCGAGGATGTGCGCGTCCTGTCCGGTCCTCTGGCCGAGCACGTCGGCAAGGTGCAGGACATCGACACCATCCGCCAGAAGATCACGGTGGTGGTGTCCATGTTCGGCCGCGATGTGTCGGTCGAGCTGGATTACGATCAGGTCGTGCGCGTTTGACAGCTTGAATATCCCTCACGGGAGGGATTTCAGGGCAGTGGGAGGAGCGCGGGACAAGCGCTCCGCGACACCACATACGAGTAGAGGAGGATATCCCTATGGCAAAGAAAGTAACTGCGCTCATCAAGCTGCAGGTTCAGGCCGGCAAGGCGACGCCCGCGCCGCCCATCGGCCCTGCGCTCGGTCAGCACGGCGTGAACATTCCCGGATTCTGCAAGGAGTTCAACGACCGTACCGCCAAGCAGGTCGGCCTGGTCATCCCGGTGGTCATCACCGTGTATCAGGATCGCACCTTCACGTTCATCACCAAGACGCCCCCTGCCGCCGTGCTGATCAAGAAGGCCTGCGGCATTGAGACCGCGTCCGGCCGTCCCAACAAGGACAAGGTCGCTCAGATCACCAAGGCTCAGGTGAAGGAAATCGCCGAGCTGAAGATGCCCGATCTGAACGCCGCCTCCGTTGAGGCCGCGATGAGCATGATCGCCGGTACCGCCCGTTCCATGGGCATCGTCGTCGTCGACTGACGGTCTTCCCCCAGGGAAGCCGTGCATCCGGCGCAGGCCGGGTGTCAGAATCAAGTGGGAGGATTCATTCCGCTTGTACCACGAGGAGGAAATAATAGATGGGTAAGAAATATACTGACAGCGCAAAGCTGATCGACAGCCAGAAGCAGTATGATCCTGAAGAGGCCATCGCTCTCGTCAAGCAGACTGCCAAGGCCAAGTTCGATGAAACGATTGAGATCTCCCTGCGCATGGGCGTTGACCCCCGTCACGCCGATCAGCAGATCCGCGGCACTGTCGTCCTGCCCCACGGCACCGGCAAGAAGCTCACCGTTCTGGTGTTCGCCAAGGGCCCCAAGGCTGACGAAGCGCAGGCCGCCGGCGCTGATTTCGTGGGCGCCGAGGACATGGTCGCCAAAATTCAGGGCGGCTGGTTCGGCTTCGACGTCTGCGTCGCGACGCCCGACATGATGGGCGTTGTGGGCCGTCTGGGCCGCGTGCTGGGCCCCAAGGGCCTCATGCCCAACCCCAAGACCGGCACCGTCACCATGGACCTGACCAAGGCCATCGCCGATATCAAAGCCGGTAAGGTTGAGTACCGCGTCGACAAGACCGCCATCATCCACTGCCCGCTCGGCAAGGCGTCCTTTACCGAAGAGGCGCTGGGCGAGAACCTGCGCACGCTGATGGACGCGGTCATCAAGGCCAAGCCCGCCACCGCGAAGGGCACTTACATCCGTTCTGCCGTCATCTCCAGCACCATGGGCCCCGGCATCAAGCTGAACGCGCTGAAGTTCTGATTGATCGTCCCGGTTCCGGTGAAAGCCGATAACACGCACGCATACAGCCCGCAGTCCGCATGGATTGCGGGCTGTTTTTCGCGGCGGGGCGGAAGGAGCGCGCGGGGAAAGTATGCTGTCTTGCCCTCCCAGGGCCGTCTCATTTAAAAAGCAGTCAAACAAATTGGAGTTTGGAGGGCTCAAAGGGGCTTCCCCTGGAGGGGAAGCTGTCGCCGCAGGCGACTGATGAGGTGTTATCGTCGCGACCAGCATCCTATTGCGATAGACAGCAAAGAG
>JAFZRB010000366.1 GCA_017620115.1 Clostridia bacterium
ATCCCGCTGAGGATCAACCGCGAGACCAACTACTCCAAGGACAAGAACCTCTGGCACCTGAGCCATGAGGGCCTCGATCTGGAGAATCCCGCCAACGAACCGCAGTACTCCAAACCTGGCTTCCTCGAAATGGGCGTTTCTCCCGAGCAGGCGCCCGACAAGCCCACCTATGTGACCGTGTCGTTTGAAAAGGGCATCCCCGTGGCCGTCGACGGCGAGAAGCTGGGGGCGGTGGAAATCGTGGAGAAGCTGAACAAGCTGGGCGGCGAGAACGGCATCGGACTGATCGATCTCCTCGAGAATCGGCTGGTGGGCATGAAGAGCCGCGGCGTGTACGAGACCCCCGGCGGCACGATACTGTATCGCGCGCATCAGGTGCTGGAGACGCTCTGCCTGGATCGCGACACGCAGCACTACAAGGAGCTCGTGGCGAACCGCTTTGCCGAGCTGGTGTATTTCGGCCAGTGGTACAGCCCGCTGCGCGAGGCGCTGAGCGCGTTCGTCACCGAGACGCAGAAGACCGTGACCGGCGACGTGAGGCTCAAGCTGTATAAGGGCAACATCATCAACGCCGGCACGACCAGTCCGTATTCGCTCTACGATCCGGAAATCGCCACCTTCGACGAGGATCACGTGTACAACCAGGCCGACGCGGCGGGCTTCATCAACCTGTTCGGCCTGCCCACCCGCGTGCGCGCGCTGACTCAGGCGAAGAAAAAGTAATACCGTGTCGATACGCGTTTCAACCGCCTTCCGCGACTGTGCGGGAGGCGGTTTTGCCGGTCATTTAACTTGTCTCAGCCGGGCTTGTGTGCTATGCTTACCGTATATGAAAAGCACTGCTACGCAGGGGGATTGCTATGAAGCGTTTTCTTCGCGGCCTGGGTTTCGTTCTGGTGTTTTTCAATGGCATAGGGTTTGTGGCGATCCTGTTCAGCGCGTTCTCTGTGATGACCGGCATGGATGGCGCGCTGCCTCAAAGACTGTTTGCGATGATCTTCATGCTGGCGCTCTTCGGGGGACTGTTCATCGCCGGCGTGAAGCTATGCCAGGCGAATCCGAAAGAGCGGAGAAACGCCGTGGACGTCGTCGAGACTGTTTCCAAACCGGCTTCTGATGAAAATGAGCGTCGCCATTCCGGGCAGATGAAAACCTGTGACGCCACGAAGCGGGAAGATCTTCAGGAGCGGACCGCTCCGACCTCTGCCCGCGTAAGCGAGCCGGAATCCGGGGAAGCGGTCCAGCGGCGGGAGGAATTGAGACGGCAGGTTGAAAAGCGGGAAGAAGAGCGGCGGCGGGAAGAAGAACGGCGTTTGGAAGAAGAGAACCGGCGCGTAGAGCAGCTCAGGCGGCGGCTGGATCTGCCGGACAGCCTTTCGCTCGGCCAAAATCCCTTCGCTTTTCTGCTCGAAGGAGTTGGGCCTGACGGGCTGACGAATCACAGCGGTGTAAAAATGTGGCTTCGGACGAAAAAAGGCGCGGACGCGCTGGAAACGCTCCAGGCTCTGATCAATTGGCTCGGACGCTATGAACCGCAGGAGAAAGACATCAGGAGCCAGTTTTCCGACGTGTGGGGGAAGTTTGTCTGGCCCCTCGGATACAGATACGTTTTGCTGACGGAGGATGAACACATCCTTGAGGGCAGGCGGGAAGCGGCGCGGACGCTGTGCGGCGACAGGAAAATCTGGTATGCGATCGTGCGCGGCGGACGGCTCACAGATCTCATCACGGACATGGAATACGAGCTGGAATACGAGGAATGGCCCGGCTCCGCCGACGACGCGGCTACCTACGGGGAGTGGCGGCTGAGCGAGAAACCAAAGGGACAAACCGCCTGAACGGCCATAACGCCGCGCGGGCGGGATCAGGACAGGGAGGCAGGCAATATGGATAAGATGTGGGCGGGTCGCTTCCAGAAGAACCTGGACAGCGCGGCCGACGATTTCAACTCGTCCATCCGGTTTGACAGCCGGATGTACTGGCAGGACATACAGGGCTCCATGGCGCACGCCGCCATGCTGGGCGCGCAGGGCATCATTTCGCAGGCAGACGCCGACGCGATCATTGCGGGGCTGGAGGGCATCCGCGCCGATCTGGACAGCGGCGCGCTGGCCTTCGACATGGCCGCGGAGGACATACACATGTTCGTCGAGGCGGAGCTCACGAAGCGCATCGGAGACGTGGGCAAGCGCCTGCACACCGCGCGCAGTCGCAACGACCAGGTGGCGCTGGATATCCGGCTCTACCTGCGCGATGAGACGAACGGCCTCATCGGCCAGCTGAAGGAGCTGCTCTGTGCGCTGGCGGACAAGGCGGAGGCGCACAAGAGCGCCATCATGCCGGGTTATACGCACATGCAGCGCGCCCAGCCCGTCACCTTCGGCCACCACCTGATGGCCTACGCCATGATGTTTGCGCGCGATATCAGCCGCATGAAAGACGCCCTGAAGCGCATGAACGAGTCGCCGCTGGGCTGCTGCGCGCTGGCGGGCACCACCTACAAAACCGACCGCATGGCGGTGGCGCGGGCGCTGGGCTTCGACGGCATCGCGCTGAACAGCCTGGACGGCGTGGCCGACCGCGATTTCGGCGTGGAGCTGCTCGCGGCTTACGCGCTCACCATGACGCACCTGTCGCGCTTTTCGGAGGAGATCGTGCTGTGGGCGTCGTGGGAGTTCAAATTCGTCGAGCTGGACGACGCTTACGCCACGGGCTCCAGCATCATGCCGCAGAAGAAAAACCCGGATATGGCGGAGCTGGTGCGCGGCAAGACCGGCCGCGTGTACGGCGACCTGATGGCGCTTCTGACGGTTTTGAAGGGCCTGCCGCTGGCCTACAACAAGGACATGCAGGAGGACAAGGAGGCGCTGTTCGACGCCATAGATACGTTGAAGATGTGCCTGAACGTGTTCACGCCGATGATCGCCACCATGCAGGCGCTGGAGGGAAACATGCGCCGCGCCGCCTCGAACGGCTTCATCAACGCCACCGACTGCGCGGACTACCTCGTGAAGAAGGGCATGCCCTTTCGCAGCGCCTACAAGATCACCGGCCAGCTCGTCGCCGAGTGCATCGAAAAGCATACCACGCTGGAAGAACTGCCGCTGGACGCCTACCGCGCGCACAGCGAGCTGTTCGACGAAGACCTGTACGACGCCATCCGCCTCGAAACCTGCGTCGCCAAACGCATCTCCGAAGGCGGCACTGGCCTCGCCTCAGTCGAAAAGCAGATCGCCTTCATCCGTTCAATTATATAGAATTATGAGTAGGTTTATGTATACTATAGGATGATAATGACGTCGCAGCACAATCAAGGAATTCTCTGCCATTGGAGAAACATTATTTGTTTTAAATTTCAAAATGACCACAAATTTCGGTCGGATGCTTTAGCAGTCAACCGAAATTTGTGGTTACGATAGCACCTACTTTTTAACAAGGAGTAGTCCATTCGGACAGGGCATTGTCGGACACGACATTGTTCGTTATTTGAAGCCAAGAGAATGGCCAGCGAATGGCGTAAAAACAACAGCAGAACTACTGATGACAAGGCATGAACCATCTGTAAGATTCCATGATACAGACTCAATGTTATTGTATTTGGAATAACTGTCGGAGGGAGAAGTTATTTGTTCTGCTGCATATGTTGACATTAAATCAATATCAGTTCCGCTTTCATCAAATCGTGAACCCCAATAAACCTCAGCAGTTTCACCGTCAACAGGACGAATCGTCCAATAACCATCTGGAATGTCTTACCCTATTACATAAGCGCCAGCCGGGACGGTCACTACTTGCCATTCCTCTGTTTGCCACATCGCCATCGTCACGAGTAGC
>JAFZRB010000367.1 GCA_017620115.1 Clostridia bacterium
CGGTAATCGCCCGTGGTGAAGCCCCACGCGCGCACCACGGGATACAGCGTCACGTCCAGCGCGCCGCCGGTCTTTTCGCCCATGTCCAGCGCGAAGCGCAATACCGCCGCCGTCTCCTCCGACAGCGCCGCCGCGCCCATCTCGTTCAGCCGGGCGATCTCGCTCTCCCCGTCCGTCACGGAGAACAGCGCCTCCAGCCGCCTGACTTCCTCCTCGCACGCGGGCAGCAGCGCCGAATTCGCGTCCGGCACGGTCACGGTCATCACCGTGTCCATGGCGAAGAAGGTGTGCGAGGCGTCGGCGCGGGCCGCGCCCGTCAGCGCCTGCAGGAGCAGGAGCGCGATTACTGCCGCGCGCTTCAATCGTTTCATTCAGTTTCCTCCCGGTTCCGCGGCTGTCCGGCATTCATCGCAGAAGCTTTTATGATGGCTTGATTATATAGAATGAGGCGAGGAAAGTCAACGCGGTTGGAAATGATCAACAGCCGTCGTATGTCAGCATATGCGCAGCCACGCCAGCGCCGCCGCGCCGAATACGATCGTTTCACTGCTGCCGCGCCTTTCGCGCTACTCCCCGTCGTCCCGGAATTCCAGCAGGTCCCCCGGCTGGCACTGGAGCGCGTGGCACAGCGCCATCAGCGTGGAAAAGCGGATGGCCTTGGCCTTGCCGGTCTTGAGGATGGACAGGTTCGCCGGGGTGATGCCCACGCGCTCGGCCAGCTCGCCCGAGGAAATCTTGCGCCTGGCCATCATCACGTCCAGGTTGACGATAATCTCCATGCGCCCCACCTCACACCGTCAAATCGAGTTCGCTCTTCATGGCGATGGCCTGCTGGAACACGTTCTTCACGATGCGCACGATGAGTGCGATAAAGCCCGCAGCCATGGCCAACACGAGCAGGAGCGGCTCCCAGAGCGCGCCCAGCGCGCACGCCAGCGCAGCGCCCACGAAACACCAGCTGATCAGGCGCATGAGGCGCACGTTGTCGCTGTGGAAAACCTTTCCCGCCTTCATGTTGCCCAGCAGCCGCCAGAGCAGGAACAGCGCGGGCCAGGCCAGCGCGCTGCACAGCGCGACACCCAGCAGAACCGCCCGCGAGGCGTAGCCACCCAGCAGGTTCAGCGTTACACCCCGCATTCTGAACGTCATCACATCCAGCGCTGCCAGCAGCAATTCAAACACGATCACGCACGCGCGCGACAGCGCGATGCTCTTGTCCTTCGTCCAGTTCATTCTGACCGCTCCTTTCGTCGTTGAGCTTATCATAGCACGTGGCATGTCGTTTGTCAATTATTATTAATTGATTTTCGATATTAGAATTGCGTGAGAAAAGGCCTCGCCGGCGACTCCTGATTTCGCCCTGCAGAGGCCTGTCACATACTTTCAGCAAATGCCGGTTGGCGGCGCAATCGCCTTTCACCCGATGTCGCAGGCGATCTCCACCACCCGCCCGCCGTCCAGATACACCCGCGGCACGCGCCGGCCGGTGCGGGCCAGCGCCTCGTTGCGGTTGAGGTTCGCCAGGTCGGCGTATTCGTTCACGCCGATGCCCCCGCCCAGCAGGATCGCCTCGTCGCCCTCCCGCACGCCGGGGATGTCGGTCACGTCCACCATCATCTGATCCATGCACACGAGGCCCGCCACCGGGGCGCGCTGTCCCCGCACGAGCACCGAGCCCACGCTGTTCAGCCGCGGAAAACCGTCGATGTAGCCCGCGGAGAGGGTGGCGACGACGCTGTCCCGCGCGAGGGGATGCGTCTCGTCGTAGCCCAGGCACTCGCCCGCCGGAACAAAGTGCAGCTGCGCCACCCGCGCCTTCACCGTGAGCGCCAGCTGGCTCTCGTCCGGCCGGTCGTAGCCGCGGGGGCACACGCCGTACAGCCACGCGCCGGTGCGCACGGCGTCCATCTGGTCGTCCGGATAGCGCACCATGCCGATGGAGTCCAGCGCGTGCAAAAGGCCCACCGGAAGGCCCAGCCGGTTGAGCTCGTCGCGCACGGAACAGATGCGATCGAGCTGCCTGCGGTCGTTTTCCTTATCGCGCAGCGCCAGGTGGGTGAACACGCCCTCCACCGAGACCGCGCCGCTCTCGTGCAGCAGCCGGACGACGTCTGGGGCCTCCTCCGGCATGAGGCCCAGCCGGTGCAGCCCGGTCTCGACCTTCACGTGCGCGCGGGCCTTTTTGCCCGCCCGGCGCGCGGCGGAAATCACGTCGCGGGCGTACCGCTCCGAAAACACGGTGAGGATGAGTCCGTCCGCGACGGCGCGCTCGATCTGCCCGCCGCCCGCGAGGCCCAGTATGAGAACGTCCGCGTCCGGCACGGCGGCCAGGATCTCCTCCGCCTCGTTGAACGACGCGGCGGCGAAGAAGGTCTGTCCCTCCCCGCGCAGGAATCGCGCGATGTTCGCCGCGCCGAGGCCGTAGGCGTTGGCCTTCAGAACGGCGATGAGCTTCACGCCCGGCTTCAAGTGCCGCAGCGCGCTCTGATAGTTCTTCCGGACCCGATCCAGATCGACCTCCGCCCAGCAGCGTGCGGTGGCTTCTTCATAGGTGAGCATGGGTGGTTCCTCCTGACGTATCGGTGATGAAAACGCCGTCATGGCCGCAGCATGGCTTTGACGGCGTCGGCGTAATCCCGCGCGTGGTTGAGCGAAAACTCGCCGTGATAAAGCCCCGGAAGCACGGTCACGGAGCAGCCGGGCGCTACCCTGCGAAGCAATTCCGCGGACCGCCTGATGCCCCGTCCTTCCTTTTCCCCGATAAACACGCGCAGCGCCGTCGAAGCGCAGTCTATCGGCTTTTTGAGGGCGAACGCCGTGTTCGCTTTCATAAAAGCGATCATATCGGCTTTGGCGATCCGGCACGTGTCGCGGTAGTAATCCTCGAAAAGCGCCTGTTTCATGCGCAGCGAACGGAATTGGAGCCGCGCGAAGCTTTTGTTCTTTATCAGCCCGTAGCTGCCGCCAAACGCCGGGGCGATCAGGGCGTGGGTGAGCCTCGACGGGACGATCAGGGCGCTTTCCGCCAGCGCGCAGCGGCAAATACCCCTTCTCTGGGACAGCATCTCCAGCAGCACCTGGCCGCCCAGCGACAGGCCCCCGATCAGCGAAACAGAGCCGCCCAGATTTTCGTCGATGAAGGCAATGATCTCAGAGGCGTTGCTCTCAATCGTCGAAAACGGCCTGTCGCTCCCAGCATGTCCGTCCAGAATGGGCAGAATGACATGGAAATCGCGCCGGAGGAGCTCCGCTTCCTCGCGATAATTCCACCAGGACAGCCCCCCGCCGTGCAGCAGCATGACGGTATCCCGGTTTTCGGCTCCGAACTCCCTGTATTTCACCGGCTGCTCACCTTCATCAATCGAATCTGTTTTTTTCCGTTATTCCGGATGGACTGAGGGCGAACGCGGAAAAAAAGACCGCTTTCGCGCCGCCTCCATCAGGGCCTGATCGCCAGCGTCGCCCAGAAGCAGGGGACGTTCATCTCGTGCAGGAAGCCCGAACCGTTGGTGTCCTCGTAGAGGTCGGCGAGCCGGAAGCCCGCGCGGAGCTGGCCGCCCAGCTGTTCCTCCAGCGTGTGGGAGAACTGGACGCCGTCGTCGTTCTCCTCCAGCGTGAGCCGCAGTTTCTCGTCCTTCAGCGGGTTGAAGGGCAGCCGGTTGACGATTTTCGATTCGTCCTTCTCGTTCACCAGGAAGTTCATGCCGTTGTCCAGCCCGGCCAGCAGCCGTCCGCCCGGTTTCAGCACGCGGAAGCACTCCCGCCACACGGGCTCAACCTCTTCGATGTAGCAGTTGGAGACGGGATGGAAGATCAGGTCGAACGCGCCGTCCTCAAAGGGCAGCGGTTTCGTCATGTCGGCGCGGACGATCTCGATGTCGTAGCCCTCGCGCGCGGCCACCATGCGCTCGCTCTCCAGCTGCCGGAGGGAATAATCCAGCACGGTGCACACGGCGCCCGCCGCGCAGAACACGGGCATCTGCTGCCCGCCGCCGCAGGCCAGGCCCAGGAGGCGCTTCCCCTCAAGATCGCCGAACCACTCGCGGGGCACGGGCTTGACCGGCGTCAGCACGACCGACCAGTCGCCCCGCCGGGCCTTCAGAAACGTCTCGTGGTCGATGGGCCTGCCCCATTCCCAGCCCTCGTCCACCCAGCGGTCGATGGTGCGGGCGTTGATGTCCTGGTAATTCATAGGTTGCCTCCCGGCGCGTCTTAACGCACCATTTCCCGGTACCGCGCCAGCTCCTTCTGATTGCCGCGCACGAAATGACCCGGCTCCAGCTCCGCCCAGACCGGCTTGTCGACGGAATAGTCGTGCATGTTGGGGTCGTACACGAAGATTTGCTTGTCCTTCTCGCGGCGCGGGTCGGGCATGGGCACCGCGGAGAGCAGCGCCTGCGTGTAGGGGTGCAGCGGATGACGGAACAGCTGCTCGCAGCC
>JAFZRB010000368.1 GCA_017620115.1 Clostridia bacterium
GAGAGGCGGATGAGGTGTTAGCCCGGCTCTTTGCTGTCTATCGCAATAGGATGCTGGTCGCGACGATAACACCTCATCAGTCGCCTGCGGCGACAGCTTCCCCTCCAGGGGAAGCCCCTTTGAGCCCTCCAAACTCCAATTCATCGGACTGCTTTTTAAATGAGACTGCCCTGAGAGAAAAATCATGCGGCTTGACATGGCCTCCGGCGCCGCCTATAATGGGGGAAGGAAATGAATCATCGGACATAACGCGTTGACAGCCGCGCGCAATGGAGGTTCAATATGGCGGATATCGTATTTTCCCGATCGCTTCCCGTGCGTTACGATGTGGATGTGCTGGTGATGGGCGGCGGCCCGGCGGGCTGCGCGGCGGCCATTGCGGCGGCCAGGCAGGGCGCGAAGGTGCTGCTGGTCGAGGGCCAGGCGGCGCTGGGCGGCATGGGCACCACGGGCATGATCCCGGCGTTCATGACCTTCGGCGACGGCGAGCACTTCCTGGCGGCGGGCCTGGGCCGCGAGTTTCTGGATCGCATGTGGGCGATCGGCGGCGTGACAGCCGGCCACGGCATGAGCTATTCCATCCGCGCGGAGGCGCTGAAGCGCGCCTACGACGAGATGGTGAGCGAAGCGGGCGTGGAGCTCTTGCTCATGACGCGCCTCACCGCTGTAGAGACCAAAGGCGGGCGCATAGAATACTGCGTGCTGGCCTCGCAGCGCGGCATGTACGCCGCGAAGGCGAAGGTTTATATCGACTGCACCGGCGACGGCAGCCTCGCCGCCTGGGCCGGCGCGCCCTGCGAGATGGGCGACGAGAACGGCACCTGCATGCCCGCGACGCTGTGCGGCCTCTGGAGCGATATCGACTTCGCCCGCCGCACGATACGCGACGATTCCCGCATCCAGGAAGCCTACGACGACGGCGTGTTCGAGAAGCTGGACCTGCACTTCTCCGGCATGTGGCAGATCTACGACCATGTGGGCGGCAGCAACACCGGCCACGCCTTCGACGTGGACGCCACCGACGAGACCTCGCTGACCGAGGCGCTGGTCTACAGCCGCCGCCTGTACGCGCAGATCGAGCGTTACTACCACGAGTACATACCGGGCTTCGAGAACGCCCGGCTGGTCGCAACCGCGGGCCTGATGGGCATCCGCGAATCGCGCCGGATCGTGGGCGAGTACGTGCTGAACATGGACGACTACCTCGCCCGCCGCTCCTTCCCGGACGAGATCGGCCGCTACTGCTACAACGTGGACATCCATCCCAGCGCCCGCAACCGGGAGGCGTTCGAGGCGTTCAAGCGGGTGTTCGAGGGCAAGCGCTACAAGCCCGGCGAGAGCTACGGCGTGCCGTTCCGCGTTCTCCTGCCCAAGGGCGTTGACAATCTGCTCGTGGCGGGCCGCTGCATATCCACCGACAGGCCTATGCAGTCCTCCATGCGCGTGATGCCGGGCTGTTACATCACCGGACAGGCCGCCGGCGTGGCCGCGGGCCTGTGCGTCAAGGGCGGCTTCCCCCCGCACGACGCCGACGTTTCCGCCGTGCGCCGCGAGCTCGCCGGCATGAACATGTATCTGCCGGACGCGCGGGAATGAGTTTCCTCCCAACCGAAAAGAACGACGCGAAAACCCACATGCCCGGCGGCACGTGGGTTTTTATGATGCCCTGAAGCGCCTATTTCTTTCCCAGTTCCTTCGTCCGCTCAGTCGCCGCGATCACCGCGTCCATCACCGCGGCGCGGAAGGCCCGCTGCTCCAGCGTTCGCACGCCCATGATGGTGGAGCCGCCGGGGGAGCACACGGCGTCCTTCAGCGCGCCGGGGTGCTTTTCGCTGTTCCCGGCCAGCGCCGCCGCGCCGGCGAGCATGTCCGCGGCGTAGCTGAGCGCCTTGGCGCGGGGCAGGCCGCAGGCTACGCCGCCGTCCGCCAGCGCCTCGATGAACATGTAAGCGAACGCCGGGCCGCAGCCGGTGACGGCGCTGCCCGCGTCGATGAGCCTTTCCTCCAGCATGTCGAACGTGCCCGCCGCGCTCATGGCGCGGAGGAAGTCGTTGATTTCATCGTCCGTCACACGCTCGTTTGAATCCATGAGGATCACGCCCTGGCCGATCTCCACCGGGGTGTTGGGCATGATGCGGATGACGGGATAATCGCCGCCCGCCATGGCGCTGATCGTTTCCATCGTGAGCCCAGCGGCCATGCTGACGAGCGCGAACCTGTCGCGCCGCGCGGCGAGGACGGGCGCGATGCCGGAAAGCATGTCCGCCATCATCTGCGGCTTCACGCCCAGCATGATGAAGCGGGCCCGCGCGGCGTCCTCGTTTGAGCCGTGGTCGCAGCCGAGCCGGCGCGCCAGCTGCGCGGCCTTCTGAGGCGTGCGGTTGGAAAGGATGATGCGCTTCGGGTCGACGGCCTTCGCGGCGGCCTTCGCGAGCGCGCCGCCCATGTTGCCCGTACCGATAAAGCCAAATTCATAATCAGCCATAACGCCGCCTCCGCTATATATTGCTTTTCCTGTAGCAGATCACATGGTCGGCCTGCTGATACTGTTTGTCCGGCTCGCACTGGAAATGATGCTGCGATTCGACGCCGCCGAACCAGCGGTAAGGCTCGTCCCCGTCGGTCTTCCCGTCGCAGATCTCCTGCGCGCCGCCGCGGAGACAGCGCATGAGGGAGATGTCGTCTACGTCCCGCGCGTGTCCGTGCAGGATGACGTCCGCGCGCTCCTCCAGGAACATCACCCTGTCCAGCTCTTTCACGAACTCGTGCATGGGCAGGCAGCCGTCCAGCTGCATCCAGAGGTGGTGGTTGACGCTGTCGCCCGTAAAGAGGATCCTGTCCTCCCTGAGCAGCAGCAGGATGCCGCCCGCTGTGTGGCCGGGCAGCTCGAACACCTCCAGCGTCCGGCCGCCCAGGTCGATCACGTCGCCGCCGCGGATGTCGCGGAAGGGCGGCATGGAGCGGCCTTTTTCCCGGCAGAGCTCCTGAAACGCCGGATGCTCGACGAACTGCCGGGCCAGCGCCAGGTCGGCGGGGTGCATGAACGCCTCGTCAAAGTAGATGTTTCCGAAGATGTGGTCGGGATGGCCGTGGGTGTTGACCACGGTCAGGGGCTTGTCCGTGAGCTTCCTCACCGCCTGATGGAGGTCGTTGTAGCCGTTCATGGTGTCGATCACGCAGGCGCGCTCATCGCCCGCCACCAGGTAGCCCGTCGCCTCGTGGGCCTCGTCCATCAGGAAGACGCCGGGCCGGATTTCTTTGATAAACAGTTCCTTTTTTTCCATAGATGCCTCCGTTCGCGTCGTCAGAGTGTCTTTGCCAGCATGTTTTGCGCCATCAGGCGCGATTCGTCTCCTACCTGACCTGCCCGTTCCCTCGGATGACATACTTGTATGTCGTCAGCTCCTCCAGCCCCATGGGGCCGCGGGCGTGCAGTTTTTGCGTGGAGATGCCCATCTCGCAGCCCAGGCCGAACTCGCCGCCGTCGGTGAAGCGGGTGGAGGCGTTCACATACACCGCCGCGCTGTCCACCGCCTGGACGAACAGCGCCGCGTGCGCGTCCGTTTCGGTGAGGATGGCGTCGCTGTGGCCTGTGGAGTGCTTCGCGATGTGGGCGACGGCCTCCTCCACGCTGTCCACCACCTTCACGGCGAGGATGTAGTCGAGGAATTCCGTGTCGAAGTCGGCTTCGCCCGCGGGCGTGCCGGGGATGATGGCCGCGGCGCGCGCGTCCAGCCGCAGCTCCACGGGCGTTTCGCCCCGCGCGGCGCGCTCGTCCACTAGCCTTTTTTTCAAAAGGGGCAGGAAGGCGGGGGCGATGGCCTCGTGCACCAGCAGCGCCTCCTCCGCGTTGCACACGGAAGGTCGGCTGGTCTTGGCGTTCTCGATGATGCTGAGCGCCATATCGGGATTCGCGCTGTCGTCCACGTATACGTGGCAGATGCCCGTGCCC
>JAFZRB010000369.1 GCA_017620115.1 Clostridia bacterium
ATCGCCACGCTGATGAACGACGTGACCGCCGACGTGACGGCGGGCATCGAGAAGGCGCTGCCGCAGATCGCGCGGGCCATCGACGGCATCGTCGCGCGCCTGAAACGGGGCGGCCGGCTCATTTACATGGGCGCGGGCACCAGCGGGCGGCTGGGCGTGCTGGACGCCTCCGAATGCCCGCCGACGTTCGGCGTGTCGCCCGAGCTGGTGCAGGGCATCATGGCCGGCGGCGACAGGGCGCTGCGCACCGCCGTTGAAGGCGCGGAGGACAGCGGCGATTTGCCCGTGGAGGATCTGAAGGCGCGCGGCCTGAACGAAAAAGACGCCGTGGTGGCCATATCGGCCAGCGGTTACGCGCCTTACTGCGTGGCCGCGCTGAAATATGCCCGTTCGGTGGGCGCGCTGGCCATCGCGCTGAGCTGCAACACCGGCGCGCAGACCTCGAAGGTGGCCGACATCGCCATCGAGGCTCCCACGGGCAGCGAGGTGCTCTCCGGTTCCACGCGTCTCAAGGCGGGCACGGCCACCAAGCTCATCCTGAACATGCTCTCAACCGCTTCGATGGTGCAGATGGGCAAGTGTTATAAGAACCTCATGGTGGACGTGAAAGCCACGAACGTGAAGCTCAAAGACCGCTCCATTCGCATCACCATGAACGCCACCGGCCTCGACCGCGAGGCGGCGCAGGCGCTGTACGAGCAGGCGGGCGGCATCAAGACCGCCATCGTGATGCACGAGACCGGCGCGACGCGGGAGCTTTCCGAGGCGGCGCTCAACGAGGCCGGCGGCTACGTGCGCGCGGCCATAGAAGCCCTCAAAAAATGAAACCTTTGGGAGAAATCGCATGAAAGAACTGATTGAACGCCTCCGTGCCTTCGCGCCCGCGGAGCGCGTGCTCGAGAACGAGCCCATGAGCCGTCATACCACCTTCCGCATCGGCGGCCCCGCCGACGCGCTGTTCTTTCCCGCGAACGCGGACGAGCTCGCGCGCTCCATGCGCGTCGTGGACGAATTGGGAGAGCCCTGCTTCGTGATGGGCAACGGCTCGAATCTGCTGGTGCGGGACGGCGGCGTGCGGGGTCTTGTGATCTGCATCGGCGAGCCCATGAGCGCGATTTCCGTCGAAGGCGCGACCGTGCGCGCTCAGGCCGGCGCGTCGCTCGCCAGGCTGGCGCGTGAGGCGCTCGACGCGTCGCTCGCCGGTCTGGTGTTCGCCTCGGGCATTCCGGGCAGCGTGGGCGGCGCGGTGGCCATGAACGCGGGTGCTTACGGCGGCGAAATCAGGGACGCGCTGGCCCGCGCGCTGGTGCTGGACAGCGGCGAGGCGGTTTGGAAAACGGCCGACGAGCTGCACATGGGCTACCGGAATTCGGACGTCCTGCGGCGGGGGATGATCGTGCTGGAGGCCGAGTTTGCCCTGGCGGAGGGCAACCATGACGTCCTGCTCGCCGAGACGAACGAGCTGGCCCGCCGCCGCCGCGAGAAGCAGCCGCTGACGCTGCCCAGCGCGGGCTCGACCTTCAAACGCCCCGAGGGGCATTTCGCCGGCGCGCTTATCCAGGAGGCCGGCCTGAAGGGCTTCCGGATCGGCGGCGCACAGGTCAGCGAGCTGCACGCGGGCTTCGTGGTCAATCTGGGCGGCGCGACTGCCCGCGACGTACTGGATCTCATCGCCCACATCCAGGCCCGCGTGAAGGAAACCTCCGGCGTCACGCTTGAGCCGGAAGTGCGGATTATCGGCGAGGCGTAAACGGCCATGTCTTTTTCAACAGACGCAAAATCGGAAATCATGCGCCAGCCGTACAAGGACAGGCGCGACGTAAGGGCGGAGCTGACCGCGTTCGCGCTGCTGGCGGGCAGCGTCTCATTCAGGGGCTCGGGGCGCTACCTGCTCTCGACGAGCAGCGAAAACGCCGCCGTGATGCGCTATGCCTTCATGCAGGCCAGGCGCGTGGCGCAGGTGACGCCGGAGATCCAGACGGTGCGCTCCAACCAGCTGGGCGACCATGTGCGCTACAGGCTGGCGCTCACGGAGGAGGACTCGCTGGCCCTGCTGAACGGACTCGACCTGCTGGATCCGAACGCCTTTCTCGGCATACGCCGCGAGCCTCCGAAAGCCGTCCTCGCCCGGGAGGGAAGCCGTGTGGCCTTCGTGCGCGGCGCGTTTCTGGCCGTGGGCTGGGTCAATCATCCGGAAAAAGCCTATCACCTGGAATTCGCCATGCCGGACGCCGGCCATGCCGAGGGCCTCATGCGCATGCTCGCGAAGATGGGCTTCCGCTGCGGCGTCGCGGAGCGTAAGAGCCAGTTTGTGGCCTACATAAAAGACGCTGACGGTGTGAGCCGCCTGCTGGCCATGATGGGGGCGTTCGGCGCCTACATGGCCTTTGAAAACGTGCGCATCATGAAACAGCTTCGCGGCGGCGTCAACCGTCAGATGAACTGCGACGATTCCAATACCGACAAGACCGTCCGCGCGGCGGAGAAGCAGCTGAACGACATCGAATACCTGCGCGCGCACGGCGGGCTGGAGGCGCTGCCCAGGCCGCTTCGGGAAATCGCCGAGGCGCGATACAACAATCCGGATGCCAACCTCGCTGAGCTGGGGCAGCTGCTCGATCCGCCCATCGGCAAATCCGGCGTGAATAACCGGCTGCGCCGCCTCAGCGCGCTGGCCGACGAAAAGCGCGGCCTTTAAACACGAATGTAAAAATCACGCGCCTGTACGAATATCGCCTCCTTTTGTGGTAGAATAAAGAGAGTTTGTAGTGCCACAAAAGGAGGCGGTTTCTTTGCCCGGCCCGCTGAAGCGTTTGTTCGCCGTCGAGAGCCTGATCGGTTCGATACCCGTTCAGGGCGATTTGCCCACGACGCGGGAAGCCTATCGCGATCTCGCGCAGATCGCGCTGCCGTCGGTTCTGGAAATGGTGCTCACCAGTCTGATCGGTTCCATCGACACCATGATGGTGGGCACGCTGGGCTCCACGGCCATTGCCGCGGTGGGCCTGGTGGGCCAGCCGCGCATGCTGATGCTGAGCCTGTTCTTCGCGCTGAACATCGGCGTCACGGCCGTTGTGGCGCGGCGCAAGGGCGAAGGCAGACAGGCGGACGCCAACAGGACGCTGCGCAGCGCCATCGTGATGATGCTGGCGCTCTCCGGCGTGCTGATGTCGATCCTCATTCCGCTGGCCAGGCCGCTGATGGCGTTCGCCGGCGCCATGCCGGACACGATCGATTACTCGACAACCTATTTCCGCATCCTGGGCTGGGTGCTGCCGCTGAACGCGCTCTCCATGGGCATCAACGCGGCTCAGCGCGGCGTGGGCAACACGCGCATCACCATGTACTGCAACGTGACGGCGAACCTGGTCAACGTGCTGTTCAATTATCTGCTGATCGGCGGCAATCTGGGTTTCCCGGCGCTGGGTGTGGCCGGCGCGGCCTACGCCACGGCCATCGGCTTCACGGTGGGCTTCATCATGGCGGTAACGGCGCTGGTGCGCGGCGGTATGCGGGGCGATTTCCTGCATGTTCACCTGACCGACAACTGGAAGCCGGACGGCGAGTGCCTGAAGAGCGTCCTGAAGGTGGGCGGCAACGCCATGATCGAACAGGTCGCGCTGCGCATCGGCTTCTTCAGCTATGCCAAAATCGTGGCCAGCCTGGGCACGATTTCCTTCGCGGCGCATCAGATCTGCGCGCAGTTCCTGAACCTGTCGTTCACCTTCGCGGACGGCGTGGGCGTGGCGGGCACGTCGCTGGTAGGCCAGATGCTGGGCCGCAGGCGGCCGGATCTTTCCACTATTTACGGCAAATGCGCCCAGCGCATGGCGTTCGTGATATCGCTCGTGCTGGCCAGCGCGGTGGCGCTGCTGCGCGGCCCGGCCATCGGTCTCTTCCTGAGCGAAGCGGACGAGAACGCGGAAGCCGTGCGCCAGATCGCCATGCAGGTGATGCTGATCGTGGCGCTGTTCCAGCCGTTCCAGATGTCGTCGGTGGTTATCTCCGGCTGTCTGCGCGGCGCGGGCGACAACCGCTTCGTGGCGGGTGTCATGATGGCGTGCGTGATGTGCCTCCGCCCGCTGATGGCGCTGACGGCGGTGCATGTGCTGCATCTGGGCCTGGCCGGCGCGTGGATGGCCTCGCTCATCGACATGACGATTCGCATGATCCTGGTGATGCGGCGCTTCGCGGGAGGGAAATGGCATGCAATCAAAGTATAAAGCGATGATCTTCGACATGGATGGTACGCTGCTCGATTCCATGTTCTACTGGCGCACGATCTGGCGGGAGTATATCGAGGCGCATAAGCTCGTGATGCCGGAGGAGCTAAAGGACAAGGTGCTCTACGGCTGCGGCAAGTCGTGCGCGCTCATCGCGCGCGACAACGGGCTGGACAGGCAGGCGATCTACCGCGATATGCTCGAGGAAATGCTGGGGCGTCATTATCGCGAGGACGTCCAGCCCAAGCCCTTCGCGGGCGAGATTCTGGCGAAATACAAGGCGGAGGGCCGCATTGTGGCGGTGGCCACGGCCACGCCGCGCCACCTGGCCGAACCCGCGCTCGCGCGCCACGGCCTACTTGAGCACGTCGACCTCCTGACCGACGTGGACGAGATAGGCGCGCAGAAGAACACCCCTGATTTCTTCCGGAAGGTGGCCGCGCGCCTCGGCGTGGCGCCGGAGGAATGCGTGATGTTCGAGGACGCGGTGTACGCCATCCGTTCGGCCAAAGAGGCGGGCATGGCGGTATGCGCTATCGACGATCCGATCTCCTGGCCGGACCGCGCGGAAATAAAATCGCTTGCCGACCGCTATGTGCTCCACTGGGGGGAGCTGACAGGCGGCGAGCCGCCGCGCTTCCGCAACATCGTGCTAGACTGCGGAAACGTTGTGACCGTGTTCAACCTGCCTGCGCTGTGCGCCCATTTCTGCCCTGATAAAGATGACTGCGCGCTGTTGCTGTCGGCGGCGGGCGCGGTCTGGGGCCTTCTGGACACCGGCCTTTATCCCGAAGACGAGCTGCTGGAGCGCGCCTGCGGCGAACTGCCGCAGCGGCTGCACGGAGCGGCGGAGCGGCTGTTCCGCGAATGGGTGTACAACATGCCCTACGTGGAGGGCATGCCGGAGCTGATCCGGGAGCTGCGCGAAAGGCACTATCACCTGTTCCTGCTTTCCAACGCGCCGGCGCGCTTCGCCGGGAAGCTGCATTTCTATAAGATATTCGATCTGTTCGACGGGCTGGTGGTGTCCGCGCCGCTGAAGCTGGTGAAGCCGGACAAGGCGATCTTCGATTACCTGCTGGAAACCTACGCCCTCGACCCGGCGTACACGCTGTTCGTGGACGACATACCCCGCAACGTGGAGGGCGCGCGCGCCTGCGGCATCGACGCGTATCACTTCACAGGCGATGTTGAAGCGCTGCGGCGATATATTTTGGGATGATTGTGAGAAATCGACGGATCATCCTGATCGCGCCGCCGGTTTTGTCGGATTCCGCACGATCAGGCTCAGTACGATTTTCGTCCCCCGAGGTGCCGCCCGTCCAGTCGTCATCCTGCCAAAAGACGGTTCCGGCGGAAAAAGCCGCATATTTCATCACAAACCATCGCCTCGCTTTCTGCCATTATCATAGCGGAAGCGAGGCGAAAACAATACGTTATTTGCGACTTGTTTTATCGCGATCCTGCCAACTACTCCGGTATTGGCGGGGCGTGCACTGATACCGCTCCGCAAAAAGGCGGCCGAAATGGCTGCTGCTGCCGAACCCACAGCTCAGACTGACCGATGTGATCGGCTCGTCGCTCTCTCTGAGCAGCCTGCATGCCTTTTGCAGCCGGTAGCCGGTAATGTAGGCGTTCGGAGAGCAGTGCAGGCGGCTCTGAAAGAGCCGATAGCAGTCCCGCTCACTGGTCAGGCCCGCGGCGGCGACGTCGCCGATGCGGATGGTTTCCGAGAAATGCGCCTGAATGTAGGCCAGCATGCGTTTCAGACGAGTGCTGACCGTCTCGTCGACGGCGGGTTCGGCCGGATCAGGGAGCAAATCGAGGATTTTCAGCCACATCTCGGAGAGCACGGCGCGCAGGATCAACTCACAGCCTCTTTCGCCCTCGTCGATCCGAAAGGACGCCTGCAGGAGCGCCAGCAGCGCCTTCTTTTCCTCCGTTTCGGGATAAAACGGAACGACCTCAACGTTTGAGTTCAGAACGGGCAGGATATACCGCCGCGCCACGCGGCCGTCCCGGCTGTCCGCCAGCAGGAACGGATCGAAGATATGCAAAAGCTGCACGGCGGGGCCTTTTTCGGGATGGGGCCGCGTCATGTGGATGACGCCGGAATTGACCAGCCCGCCCGTTCCCTCCGGGAAGCAGATCATGCCCTCGGGCGTGTGGTATTCGAGCTCGCCGCTGGCCATATAGAACAGCTCGACGGGCTGATGCCAGTGCCACGGCACATATCCCTTAGGATACCGGTCGAGCTCCGCACGCGTCATGATACAGGGATAATCCTCCGAATAACCGGGCAGCTCTTCCTGTCGGTCTGTTTCGTGTATGATGTCGTATGTGACGGTTTTCATCGTTTTTCACCCCGCGAAGAGGATTCGCGCCTGTCTGCGACGGTATTATTGTAACACGCATTTCTTCGAAAAACCAGCGCGTTTCGGCGAAAAACCATATAACTCTTGACAAAACCGGCCGGAGCGTCTATTCTGTGAACAGGAACCAACGACTGACAATAGAGAGGTGTTTTTGCCATGAAGAGACTGCCCTTTGTGCTCAAGTTCAGACCCGGCTGCAAGGACGCCGGTCTCCTGACGCTCTCCGGCCTGTGGAACGAGGTAAAGCGCGCTCTGGACGATCAGGGCATCGCCAACTTTTCCATCTGGAGCATTCAGGACTTCCTGTTCTGCTACGGCGAGTTTCCCGACGAGCTGACGCCCTCCGCGTCCGCAAGCGCCGCGGCTGAAGCGTGGGGCAGCGCGCTTTCGCCCTTCTGCGAGGTGTTCGCCGCGCAGGGCACGCTGCCGCTGATGTACCATGACATAGGCGTCGTCCGCGAGGACAAGTCGCTGATCCGCCACCGCGTGTTCGCCACAAAGCTCAAGCCGGGCTGCGCCGAGGAATACAAGCGCCGTCACGACGGCCTGATCGCCGCCCGCGGCGACAGGGTCTCGGAAGGCCCCGAGAGCAACTTCACCATCTGGAACGCCAATGGCTATATCTTCGGCTACTGCGAGCTGGTGAAATCCTTCGATCACGAGATGACCGAGGAGGAAAAGGCCGCCACCGTCGCCTGGGAGACCCGTCAGCTGGAAATCATGGACTGGCTGACCGACGACGTGGACTGGATCACCGGCGAGAAGCACGACAAAATGCAGCTGGTCTGCCGGCAGTGAAACCGTTCTGAAGCAGGTTCGCGCGAACCTGCTTCTATTCATAACCTGCAGATGATTGACAGCGCATTCAAAAAATGCTATACTCAACCAAATTCGTTAATGATTCCTCACCGCCTTTCCGGCGGCGCGGGAAACGGGGAGTGTTGCACACATGATCACCATCGCCGTGGACGCCATGGGCGGCGACAACGCGCCGCGCGCCATCTGCGAGGGCGTTCTCCTTGCGCTCCGCGAAATGCCCGATATCGCCGTTACGCTGTGCGGGCCGGAAGCTGATCTCAGGCCCCTGCTGGCCGGTTCGGAGGACGTGGCCGCCCGGCTGAACGTCGTCGACGCGCCGGAGGTCATTTCCATGCATGAATCGCCCACGCTGGCCGTGCGCCGCAAGGTGAATTCCTCCATGGTGAAGGCCATGCTGGAGGTCAAGGAAGGCCGCGCGCAGGCGTTCGTGTCCGCGGGTTCCACCGGCGCGGTACTGGCCGGCGGCATCCTGCGCGTGGGGCGCATTCGCGGCATCGACCGCCCGGCGCTCGCGCCCGTGCTGCCCGGCCGCAACCATCCGTTTCTGCTGATCGACAGCGGCGCGAACGTGGACTGCCAGCCGGCCTACCTGAACCAGTTCGGCCTGATGGGCTCCATCTACATGGAAAAGGTGATGGGCGTCAAAAATCCCGGCGTGGGCCTCGTGAACATCGGCGCCGAGGAGGAAAAGGGAAACCAGCAGGCCAAGGACGCGCATAAGCTCATGGCCGCCCAGCCCGTTTATCGCTTCACCGGCAACGTGGAAGCGCGCGACGTGCCATCCGGCGATACCGACGTGGTGGTATGCGACGGTTTCGTGGGCAATGTCATCCTCAAGTACACGGAGGGTCTCGCCTCCGCGCTCACCGGCATGCTCAAGGATTCGATCATGGCGGGCGGCCTGCGCGGCAAGATCGGCGGCCTCCTGCTGAAACCCGCCATGCGCGTCTTCAAGAATCGCATGAACTATGAGGAGCACGGCGGCGCGCCGCTGCTGGGTGTCAACGGCGCTATGGTCAAGGCGCACGGCTCGTCCAGCGCGCTGGCCTTCAAGAACGCCGTCCGCCAGGCCCGATTGATGGTCGAGAAGGATGTGGCGGGCACGATCAGGGCGGAGCTCGAAAAGCTGGCTCCCGCCGAGGCGGATTAGGCGCTTCAGTTGTTTATATATTATGGGGGAGGTAATTGATATGGTTTTTGAAAAAGTGGCGCAGCTTCTTTCCGAGCAGCTGCAGATCGATCCCAAGGACATTAAGATGGAGTCCCGCCTTTTCGAGGATCTGCACGCGGATTCCGCCAACGTCATGATCCTGGTCATGGACGTGGAGGAAGCCTTCAATATCACCGTGGAGGACGATGTGCTGCCCACCATCCATACGGTCGGCGACATCGTGACCTATCTCGAAAAAAACGTCGGCTGACGCTTTGAGGAGTATCAGACAAAATAGGACGGGCACGCGCGCGTCCTATTTTGTGCTGTCATGACCGGGGGGAATATCCGATGGAAACGCTCATGGAGCGGCTGGGTTACGTGTTCCATGATGAAAAGCTGCTCAGAACGGCCCTTACGCATCCGTCCTATGGCGGCGACAGGCACGTGCCCCACTATCAGCGTCTGGAATTCCTGGGCGATGCGGTGCTGCAGCTGGCCATCAGCCGTTTCCTCTTTGAGCATTATACCGATCAGGAGGGCACGCTGAGCAGGGCGCGCGCCCGGCTGGTCTGCGAGGAATCGCTGGCCGAGGCGTCGAAGCAGTATCGTTTGGGCGACTATCTGATCCTCTCTCCCGGCGAGGAACGCACCGGCGGGCGCGACCGTCCGAGCATATTGGCCGACGTGATGGAAGCTGTCTTCGCGGCGGTGTATCTGGACGGGGGATGGGACGAGGCCGAGGCGCTCATCCTGCGCGCGCTGGAAAAGCCGCTGCGCGATCATCCCGTCAACCGCAGCGTGGATTACGACTATAAATCGCTGCTGCAGATCCTCACGCAGAAGGATTACGGCGGCATGCCCGTTTACGAGCTCGTGGAGCGCACGGGCGAGGAACACCGCCCCACCTTCGTGATGCGCGTGATTCTGGACGGGCGGGAGCTGGGCCGCGGCAGCGGACACAGCAAGCAGGCGGCGCAGCAGCAGGCGGCGCAGAACGCCTACAATCAACTGAAAGGCAGTGCAGGCTGTTGAAACTGAAGAAACTCGAGCTATACGGCTTCAAGTCTTTTGCCGATCGCGTGGAAATGGATTTCGAGAGCGGCATCACCGGCGTCGTCGGGCCGAACGGGAGCGGCAAGTCCAACATTTCGGACGCCGTTCGATGGGTGCTCGGCGAGCAGAGCCCCAAGACGCTGCGCGGCGGCAAAATGGAAGACGTCATATTCAACGGCACCGAGAAGCGCAAAAAACTGGCCTGGTGCGAGGTAACGCTCGTCTTCGACAACGAAGACCACAGCCTGCCGCTTGATTTTAACGAGATCGCCGTCACCCGGCGCGTGTACCGCAACGGCGAAGCCGAATACATGCTCAATCGCAACGCCTGCCGCCTGCGCGATATCATCGAGCTGTTCCGGGACACCGGCATCGGCCGGGAGGGCTACTCGCTCATCGGCCAGGGCCGCATCGACGAGATCCTCTCCGCCAAGTCCGAAGACCGCCGGCACGTCTTCGAGGAGGCCGCCGGCATCGTCAAGTTCAAGACGCGCAAGCTTGAGGCCGAGAAGCGCATGGAGAACACGCGCCAGAACCTCGAACGCGTGGAGGACATCATCGCCGAGCTGGAATCCCGCCTGGCGCCCCTCGAGGAGCAGAGCCGCGTCGCGCGGGAGTATCTGCAGCTGCGCGACGAGCTCAAGGGCCTGGAGCTGAACATGTTTCTCGCGCGCAGCGACCGCTACAACCAGCGCAGCGCCGAGCTGAGGGATACGCTCGACTCGCTCGCTTCCGCCATCGCACAGAATGAGGCCGGCGTCGCGGAGGTGACCGCGCGCCGCAACGCCACGCAGGAGCTGCTCGCCGAGCGCGAGGAGCAGGCGGCGAACGCCCGCGAGGGCGTGCAGACGCTCATCCGCGACGTGGAGGCCCGCGAGGGCGCGTCCGGCGTGCTGCGCGAACACATCGCGGCGGGGGAACGCGAGAAGCAGCGGCTGACCGCCGCCATTGAGAGCGACGAGGCCGCCGAAAAAGCGCTGCGCGATCGCCTCGCCGATCTCAGCGACCGTCTGAAAAGCGAAACCAGCGAATCGGAAACCGCGGGCGAGCGTCTGGAAAACATGACGCGGGAGATGACCGCCCTCAGCGAGACGCTCATTGAGAAGGAGCGTCAGGCGGAGGAACTCAAGGCGCAGCGCATCGACGCCATCAATCGGCTGTCCGATGTGAAGAGCGAACAGGCGCGCCTGACCGCCATGGGCGGCGCGCTCGAGAGCCGCCTCGAAGCCCTCAAAAGCGAGGACGCGGCTTTGGCGGAAACCCTCGAAGAATGCCGGACAGCCGTGACCGAAGCCGAGGACAGGCTGCGCGCCGAGCGCGACGGCAAAGCCCGGCTGGATAAGGCGCTTGCCGATGTGCAGCAGGAAATCGCCCTTTCCGGCGCGCAGTTCGATCAGAAAGGCGAACAGCAGCGCGCGCTGACCGCCGAGAGGCAGGAAACCGCCTCGAGGCTTCGCGTGCTCGAGGAGATGCAGCGCGACTACGAGGGTTACCAGAACTCGGTCAAGCAGGTGCTCCTGCAGGCCCGGCGCACGCCGGACAGCGGCGTACACGGCGTCGTGGCCACGCTCATCAGCGTGCCGCGCCGCCTGGAGCGCGCCATCGACATGGTGCTGGGCGGGGCGCTGCAGAATATCGTCGTCGACCGGGAGGAAGACGCCAAGCGCATGATCGACTTTCTGCGCCAGGGGCGTCTGGGCCGCGCCACCTTCCTGCCCATATCCGCCGTGCAGGGGCGCACGCTCTCCCGCGAGGAACGCGGCGCGCTGTCGCTGCCCGGCTGTATCGGCGTGGCCAGCGAGCTGATTGCCTTTGATCCGAAATACCGGGGCATCGTGGAGAGCCTGCTGGGCCGCACTGTGGTGGCCGAGGATCTGGACAGCGGCATCCGCATCCAGCGCGCGGGACATCACGCCTTCCGATTGGTCACGCTGGAGGGCGACGTGATGCATTCGGGCGGCTCCATGACCGGCGGCAGCGTCACCAGCCGCGTCACCAGCCTGCTTTCCCGCGAGCGCGAGATCAGCGAACATCGCGAGAAGCTTCAGAATCTCGGCGAGCGCCTGAAAACGCTCCAGGATGAGCTGAGCGCGCTGGACGCGCGTCGCGCTGAGCTGAAACAGCGGCGCAACGGCCTGTTCGACGAAAACCGCGAGCAGGAAATCGCGTGCGCGCGCGAAGAGGCGCATCTCAGATCCGCGCGGGAAAAGCTGCTTCAGGAAACCGACCGCAGCGCCCGCGTCCGCGAGGAAACCGAGCGCATGCTCGAGCAGCTCGGCGACATTCGCGAGGGGCTGGCTTCGCTTGAGACGAGGCAGGCCGCCTCGCAGGAGAGCAGCGAGGACCGGCAGACGGCGATCGCGGCGCTCACGGCGGAGATCGCGGGCCTGCGCGAGGAATTGGCGGCAAGACGCCGCGTCGTGACCGACGAGCGCGTCGTCCAGGCCGCGCGCGAACGGGGACTGACCGCGATGGGCGCCGACGTGGTTCGCATGACCGGCGAGCAGACGGATTTCAGCCGACAGCTGGACGAAAACCGTCAAAAGCTTGCCGCGTGCGAGCAGGGGCTTAACGACGACAACGCGCGGCTGAAGAGCGATTCAAACGCGTTGGCCGCGCTGCGCCAGGCTCTGGACGGCGAGCGGGCGCGCTTCAGCGCCATCGACAAACAGCGCGTGGAGGCCCAGCAGACATTGAAGGAGCTTGGCGAGTCGCTCGACAGGCTGCGCGCCGATCTCGACGCGTTCACCGAGAAACAGCACCGCGCCGACATGCAGCTCTCCCGATTGGAAGCCGAGTTCAAAACGCTCACGGATCGCATCTGGGAGGATTACGAGCTGACCTACGCCGGAGCCGAAGAATTCCGCGTCGAAGATTTCAGGCTCACTGAATCCGAAAAGCGCATCGCGTCCATCCGCGGGCGCATCCGCGAGATGGGCGCGGTCAACGTGGGCGCCGTGGACGAATACCGCCAGACGCAGGAACGCTACGATCAGCTCTCCGCGCAGCGCGACGACCTCGCCCGCGCGCAGCTCGATCTGGCCGGCATCATCGACGACCTGATGAAGAAAATGGAGGCTCAGTTCCGCGGGCAGTTCGCCGCGTTGAATGAAAACTTCAAGGAGACGTTCGCCAACCTGTTCGGCGGCGGCCGCGCGGAGCTGCAGCTGGCTGACGAGCAGGATGTGCTGAACTGCGATATCAACGTCATCGCCCAGCCGCCGGGCAAGCGGCTGCAGATGCTCTCGCTGCTTTCCGGCGGGGAGCGCGCGCTCACGGCCATCGCCATACTGTTTGCCATGCTGAAGCTCAAGCCGACCCCGTTCTGCTTCCTCGACGAGATCGAGGCCGCGCTGGACGACGCCAACATCGACAACTTCGCCGATTACCTACGCACCTTTTCGCGCAATACGCAGTTCGTGGTCATTACCCACCGCAAGGGCACGATGGAGCGGTGCGACGCGCTGTACGGCGTTGCGATGGAGGAAAAGGGCGTTTCCACGATGGTGTCCGTCCGCATGAGCGACGCGGCGCTCTGATTGATCCACTCTGATAAACGAGGTGATATGATATGGCATTCTTTGACCGATTCAGGAAAAACCGCAGGCAGGAGGAACAGCCCCAGGCCCCGCAGCCCCATGCCGAAAGCGATATCAAGGCCGCGCTGGACGCCGAGGCCGCCCGGCTGCGCGGGACGGACGAACAGGACGCCGCGCCGGTGAGCGCGCCCGAGCCGGCGAAACCCGTTGAAGAAGTCCGGCCCGCCGAACCCGAACCCATCCGCAAAACGCCGGAGCCTGCGCCTGAGCCTCCGAAGCCAGAACCCGAACCCGTCCACGAAGCGGTCAGGCCAGAACCGCCGAA
>JAFZRB010000370.1 GCA_017620115.1 Clostridia bacterium
AGCCACAGCTCAGCATGCCGCCAAGAATCTGAGTAAGGGTGTGATGATATTTTTGCACCTTACAGCCGAGGAAGGTCGTGTCACGCTTTCCGGGATAGAAATAGTCGTCCACCGGCCAATGAACCGGCTTCCCATCCCGATAGGCCCAGTCCTGTCCCGGGCTGGCCGTGAAAATCGGATGCTCGATGTTGAACAGGAATATCCCGTCCGGCTTCAGAGTTCGATGCACCTTTCGATAGACACCCTCCAGATCGTCAACATAATGAAGCACAAGATTGGAGAGGACGAAGTCGAAAGACTCACCCGGATACTCATAGTCCTCCAGAGAGCAGACGCGGTAGGTCACGCCGTCAGTCTGGTTCCGCTTTCTCGCTTCCGCAACCATGGTTTCACTGGCATCGACGCCAAGTACCGAGGCAGCGCCGTGTTCCGCGCAATACCGGCTGTGCCAGCCGTATCCGCAGCCAAGATCAAGCACCGCCACGCCAATGAGTTCGGGAAACAGTTTCTCCAACTGACGCCATTCTCCCGCAGCCGAAAGGCCATACTTACTCCGATCCATCTGGCTGTATGCCCGGAAGAACTCCGGATCGTCATAGATCGGCACGACATCACCTCATAACGATACTGCCTGAAATCTTCATATGATTTCATACTGAAGCATCTCATACTTCAGCTTTGTCCCCTCGTCGATCTCTTCCGGCAGCAGTGCCCGGGCGACGAGCAGAGGTTCTTCTTCCTTGTCCGTCCTGTTCAACCAGGCATAGTCCCCGTCAATGCGGGCGACGGTGTAATACTTCGTTTCCATGGTTTTTCTCCCCTCATGCCAGCCCTGTCAGATACTCCCTTAGCTCTCTCTCGTTGCGCAGGACAATTTCCGGCGCACCATGGAGCATGACGTTATCGTACCCGTCGATGAATGATCGTGCGTCCGTCTTGTAGGCGATGCAGCGCTTACCCTTGGCGTAGCAATATCCTAATTCAAAGCAGGCACCTTCGTCTGGCACACGGCCGTCAAACAGGAACAGTACAACATCACACCAATCCATGTGCTCGCAGTCCAGCTTGAACAGGTATTTCCGCTTTGGCATGCCCTCGATGATATCGGGCAGGTCCGCCACACAGCCGCCCTCCCGCTGAGGCAGGAAGGTTTCATGTCCGCATTCCCGGACAATCGCATCCACTTTTTCATCGTGGTTTGAAGACGGCATCGAAATGCGCTGTCAACCCGGACATGCTGTGGAGTTGTCTCTATCAGGTCGCGAAGGTTCTGGTGAATATGTATCGTGACGGGATACAGAATATCGACAAGGCGTTCAAAGAGAGAACCGGCTGGGATCTGGCTGTGACGGAAGGCCCGGAGACTCATAAAGTTGCGGATTACATGAATCTGCGCAGAGACAATTTCGAAGGTCGTGAGATATCGGTTGAGCCGCATATCAAATTCCCGAAATCTGTGCAAAAGACAGGCGCACAGTATCAACGGCTGTACTATGCCTACGATCCTCAGTCCCGAAAAGTCATCATAGGCTATGTTGGAGATCATTTGGATAACTATCTCACGCTGGGTTTTCATTGATCCGGATATATCTCAAAGGCCATCGCGGAGAAATAGCGGCCGATGCCTTCCGGGAAATCGTTCAGATGCTGAAGGAGAAGAAGTGCCTGGGGATTGAAGGACTTTGACGGGCAGGGAGAACCTTAACATACTCAAAAGCTGACAGACATGTAAGGAGGAAAAACCGTGGAGAACAAATACTCGGCAGACGTTTTCGTTATTGCAAACACAAGGGAAAAGCTCGATGCCATGATCAATATCCTTGAGAAATCGAGCTTGCTTGAGAAATCGAGCAGCAAGGTTCAAGTTAAACCCGGTAACCAGCCGGATACTTACTGGTATTATGCCACCAGCCGGACAGGCGATATCAAATGGATGCCAAGTGAATACTCCTGGGGATGGAAAGATGTGTTCAAGAAGTGCGGATTACTTGCAGGCCGGGATGGCGCTGTGATTGCGAATGTCACAGACAGCCCATTCGCTGAGTTTAAAGGCAATGAGATCTCGGAAAGTGAGCATGTCGCGACCACCCCAAAGGGCGGGATGCTGGATTATAATACATATATTGGAGATGAATTTGATGGTTACGAGAAGTTTCGGAAGAGTTTCGTCAGGGTATATGGTGAACAGGGCAGAGCAATGTTCGATATATATGAAAACAGCGATAATTCCACTTCTGAAGAGGTATATGTTCCGAAGGAAGATTTTGTGATAGAGAATGGTGTACTGAAGAGATACGAGGGCAATTCCAGGAATGTGGTGATCCCTGAGAATGTGACAAGGATTGGAGAGTTTTCTTTTGAGAACTGTAAAGACGTGGTAAATGTGACGATTCCGGACAGCGTGACAACTATTGGGAAAGGTGCCTTCTTGGGCTGCAGTAGCCTGACGGGCATCACGATTCCGGACAGCGTAACATGTATTGAGGGCGGTGTATTCAATGGATGTGAGAGACTGGCAGATAATAATGACATGGTTATCATTAATTCAATACTGTTCATTTACAGCGGTCGCAGAGCGAGAGAGATAAAAATACCGGAGGGGGTAACAAGCATTGGTAATAATGCTTTTCAAAACAATCAAGACCTTACAGGTATTGAGCTTCCGGACAGTTTGACCAGTATTGGAGTGGATGCTTTCTTTGGATGTAGGAATTTGAAGAGCATCACAATTCCGGATGGCGTGACGGGCATTGGCGAACATGCCTTTGCAGTCTGCATCAGCCTGACAATCATTACAATCCCAAACAGCGTGACGAGCATTGGCAAACTTGCCTTCGCAGGCTGCAGTAGCCTGATGAACATCTCCATCCCAGACAGCGTGACGAGCATAGGAGCAGACGCGTTCAAAGGATGCGATAAATTAGAATGGAAAACACAGGAGGAAGAGCCTTCGCTTGCTTCGAATCTTCCAGATTTGAAACAGGAAGAGCATCAACATAAAGAAGAAGCAAGGAGCCAATGCGATGAGAACCAGGTAAAAGGACAGAATGATCAGTATAATGTAAATCAACAACAACGAGAAGAGGAACGTCGTAACAGGCAAGAGGCTACACAAAAAGAACAGTATCCGGAAAGTGTCATTTTGGCATTGGAAAAAGCCGAAGAAAGGCTCCGTCTTCGCAAAGAGGCTCAGCAACAACGTGCAGAAGGAAATCGCCGCAAGTAAAATTATCGTTATAATTCAAACCGACACCCTTTCACGCTTCGGCACCGTGCCGAGGTTTGAAGGGGTGTCGCTATTTCATCATGTAATCGAGAGGCGTCGCCCCATATAACGCACCGTGCCGCCCACGTTTGCCCCTGTCGCGCGCTTGCCCACGTGGGCGTTTTTCGTTTCCGGCCAGGACAGGGGCAATAGTGGGCGGCGGTGCGCGAGCGCCTGTTTTCGCCTGCTTCAACTATTTTTGTTTCCTTCTCCAGAAGGAAACAGGCCCCATGTCCCGTCTCTCACTTTTGCACGATTGCTCCGAAAATCCCCCGACCAATCGTGCTAAGGTGCACCCATCGAAAAAAGCAATCGTGCAAAGGTGGAAGGGGTTCAACGCCCGGAAACTCCACTTTTTCCGGTTTTCAGAAGAGGACACAAGAGGGGCAATCGTGCTAAGATGCCCGAAAAAGCCTGTAATTGCTGGCATATTGACAAAAAGAAACTGCACCGCGATCCTGACACACTTTGTATCAAAATTGCCGTGCAGTTATGGCGGAGAGTTAGGGATTTGAACCCTAGGTGCGCTATCAACGCACACACGATTTCCAGTCGTGCGCCTTAGACCACTCAGCCAACTCTCCAGATGGCATGCGCCGTCAACAAATGGTAGTATACTGCAATTCCTCTGATCTGTCAAGCGGGAAAAGAAAAAATAATGGCCAATGCCTGTATGCCTGCCTGACCTCCGGACTTTTGCGGAAATGCCGTCACGTTTTTGCAATACTTTTATAATTCATTTGTCTTCGTCTGCCCGGCTGATAAGCCCTGTTCCCCTATGTTATAATAAATCAGAAAACTGCAGGGGAGGATTGATGGCGATGAAAAAATCGCTGAACGCTTGGACTGTGCCGGACAATGTGACCTTTGAGCGGATGTTCTCCGCGCTGAAGCAGGCAGGCTTCGACGGCGTCGAACTGAATCTCGACGCGGCCGGGCGCAGCAGCCACTCGCTGACCATGGAAACGTCGTCGCATGAACTGCGTCAGATCCGGCGCATCAGCGAGGATACCGGGTTGGCCGTGAGCGGCGTTTCCAGCTCGCTCTGGGGAAAAACCACGCTGTGCGGCGGGGCGCAGGAGCTGCCGGCTGCGCAGGTGTTGGAACAGCAGATCCTCTGCGCGCGGGAATTGTGCGCAGACGGCATACTGATCGTTCCGGGCGGCATCGGCGAAGGAATGGGCATACGCGAAGCGTGGGATCACGCGCAGGCGGAGCTGGAGACCTGCCGCGGCCTGATCGAACAGGGCGGCGTGATGGTCGGCGTGGAGAACGTCTGGAACAACTTCTTTATCTCCCCGTTTGACATGGCCCGCTTTATCGATGAAATGGCGATGAAGAACCTGGGCGCGTATTTCGACGCGGGTAACGTGGCGATCTTCTCCTGGCCGGAATACTGGATCGACATCCTGAACCGGCGCGTCATGAAAGTGCACGTGAAGGACTTCCGGCGCACAGGCACCAACGCGGGCTTCTTCTGCAATCTTCTGGAAGGCAGCATCCGATGGGACAAGGTGATGGAGGCCCTGAAGAATGCGGGCTATGACGGATACCTCACCGCCGAGCTCTCCGCGATGCCCTCCGCCCCGGAATACCTCTATGACATCACGGCCAGGGCGCTCGGGATCATCCTCGGCATGTGATACGACGCGACGATACAGAATTATGGGAAGGAAGATGAAAAGATGAAAAAGCTGGCGATCATCGGCTGCGGCGGCATTGGAACCTATCACCTGGAACACTTTCTGGCCTACACGGATATCGAGCTGGCCGGTTTCTGCGACCTGATCCCCGAACGGGCCCGGAAATTCGTCGACAAGGCGGGCTGCGGACGCGCGTTCACGGATTTCCGCGAGATGTACGACGCCGTGAATCCGGACATGGTGTTCATCTGCGTTCCCCCCTACTGCCATGGCGACATCGAGTTTGAAACCATCCGGCGCGGCATTCCCATGTTCATCGAAAAGCCGGTCGCGCTGGACATGGAGCTGGCCTATCGCATCCGCGACGAGATCGCGCGCGCGCGGCTGATCACGGCCGTCGGCCTGCAGTGCCGTTACGCGAAGATCGTGGACGACACCCGCGATTTCGTGAATAAACACCGCGTGACGTTCGTGGACTGCGTGCGCATGGGCGGCGTGCCGGAGGTGGAGTGGTGGCGCGACAAGAAACGCTCCGGCGGGCAGATCGTCGAGCAGACCATCCACAACATCGACATGGTGCGCTACATGATGGGCGAGCCCGTCGAAGTGTTCACGCTGGCGGCCCGCGGTTTCGTGGCCGATTACGTAAACTACGACACGGACGACGTGTCCACAACCTCCGTCCGCTTCGAGAGCGGCGCGCTGGGTTCGCTGTCCACGGGCTGCTATGCCCGCAGCGGCGAGGCGTTCGACAGCAAGATCACCTTCAGCGCGAAGGACTGCCGGCTGGATCACTATATCCTGAGCAAGGTGAACATCTACGGCGTGAAGAGAGAGACCGACGCCGCCAACGGCCTGGTGATTCAGGGCGACGGCACGATGCAGGCCAGCGGCGGGGCGATCACCATCAAAGAGGACGGCGCGTACGGCGGCATCCGGTGCGACCGCACCTTCGTGGACGCCGTGCTGAGCGGCGATCCGTCGCAGATCCGCTCCCCCTACGCGGACGCGGTGCGCACCATGGAGTTTGTGATGGCCTGCAACAAATCCATCGAGACCGGCCTGCCCGTCAGGGTCGAGCATCGCTGAGCGGCGGCCGACGCGTCAACCGCATCCACAGGGATAACCGTAGCGGGATCGGATCGCCGGGGCGGGGCCGCGCCCTGTTCCGACCCGCTGCGCGTGTTGTTTCGGAAAGGGGTCGTTCGCCATGTCATTCCAAGAACCCGAATACATCGGCAACATCCAGCGCATGACCTATCTCTCGGATATGGAAGCGCTGATCGCGCGCCGCCAGGCCGACAGCGCCGCCGAACGCGACCGCTTCATGGCGGACTATCCGCGGGACATCGAGGAAAAGCGCCGCCGGTATCTCGATATGCTGGGCTGGCCGCTGAACGCCCCGCGTCCCGCGGGATCCGCGCCGCGCGCGGATTATACCCCGATCGGCGCGGACGGCCAGACGGACATTTTCCGGGTCGCCGTCGAGGCGCTGCCCGGTTTTCGTTTCGGCGGACTGCTCTTTCGCCAGCGCGGCGGAGCGGCCCGCCCGCTCGTCATCTCACAGCACGGCGGGCTGGGAACGCCCGAGCTGGTGGGCGGGCTGTATCGCGGCGGCGACACCGGCAATTACAACGATATGACCCGCCGCGTGCTCGCGCGCGGCGCGCATGTGTTTTCACCGCAGCTGCTGCTGTGGGATCAGGAAAAATATCACATCCATTACGACCGCAGGCTCATCGACAACCAGCTCAAGCAGCTGGGCGGCTCCATTGCCGCGCTGGAGATCGACGCCATCATGCGCGCCGTCGACGTCCTGGCCGCGGAGCCATGGGTGGATGCCGGGCGGATCGGCATGGTCGGCCTGAGCTACGGCGGCTTCTACGCGCTGTTCGCCGCCGCGGCCGACATCCGCCTCAAAAGCTGCGTCGCGGCCGGCTTTTTCAACGACCGCATCGCCTACAACTGGTTCGACTGGACATGGAAGGACGCCGCGCGCACTTTCCTGGACGCCGAGGTCGGCGCGCTCGTCGCCCCCCGCGGACTGCACCTGCAGCTGGGCACGCGCGACGACCTCTTCGCCGAGCAGCCGGCCCGCGCCGAGTTCGAGCGGCTCGCCCGCTACTATGAGCGCGCCGGCTGCCGCGACAGACTGTCCATCGAGTTTTTCGACGGCACGCATGAATTCAGCCGTTCTGAAGAAACCATCGACGCGCTCATGAAGGACCTGGCCTGACCGGCCATAGGAACGCAGCGCCGCAAACCGGCGGGGAGGAACAGCTTGGAATACATTCGGGAAAACGGGCGGCAGATCCCCGTCGCGTACAGCGCGCAGGTAGTTGTCGCAGGTGGCGGCCCGGCCGGTGCCATGGCGGCGATTGCCGCGGGACGCGCCGGCGCCAGAACGCTGCTCATCGAGCGGGCGAACTGCGCGGGCGGCATCTGGACGAGCGGTTTGTTCAGCTGGATGCTCGACGTGACCAACAAGGGCGGCCTGCTGCGCGAGCTCATGAACCGCATCCGCGGCAAGGGCGAGGGCGATTTCGGCCGGGCTGGCAATTTCCTCACCTTTCCCGAGACGGTCAAGCGCGAGCTGGACGACATGCTGCTGGACGCGGGCGTGGACGTGCTGTACTGCGCGCAGGTGGTCGGTGCGGTGAGGGACGGCCGCCGGCTGACGCACGCGCTGCTGGAGAGCAAGGCGGGACGCCAGGCCGCGGCGGGCGAGGTGTTCATCGACGCGACGGGCGACGGCGACCTGTCCGCGCTGGCGGGCTGCCGGTTTTCCATCGGGAACGATGAAGGCGTCACGCAGCCTGCGTCGCTCATCGCCATCATGACCGGCATACACGCCGACGACATGCGCCGCTTCAACAGCGCGCTGCCCTATGAGAACGGGCAGAACGCCAAGACCCTGCTGCTGGCGGAAATGGAGCGGGCGGGCTTCACGCCCAGCTACAAACTGCCCTGTTTCCTGCACGTGAAGGACGACGTGTGGCTGATGATGACCACGCACAGCTACGGCATCGATCCGCTCGACCCCGTGTCGCTCACGCGAAAGACCATCGAGGCGCGCCGCGAGCTGTACCGGCAGGAGCAGGCGCTGCGCGCGCTGGGCGGGCCGTGGCGCGACATGCGCGTCATCGCCACCGCGCCGGCCATCGGCATC
>JAFZRB010000371.1 GCA_017620115.1 Clostridia bacterium
GCCAGGATCTGCGCGCGGTGGAAGTGGACGTTCTCGCAGCCGCACACCCAATAGCTCCATCCGGCCGGCTGGTTGCGCCGGGTCACGTCCTCGACGAGCACGTTTCTGCAGCCAATGAAGAACGCCACGCGGGCCGGGCTCAGGCTGCACAGCCGGCGCTGGGCGGGCATGAGGCCGCGGGAGCCTTCGTCCTCGAAGTTTTCGGGAAAGCGCTTGCGGGCGTAGGGCCACAGCCCGTCGCGCGCCTTGTCGGCGGGCAGGGGCTCAATGTACGCCTCGCCCTGGCAGTCGATCGCGCCGCGGCCGGTGATGGCGATGTCCTCGCAGCCCTCGGCGTAGATAAAGCAGCGCCTGTTGAAGCGCGGCGCGTATTCGAGGCGCCAGAAGTCCGTGTCGATTTCCGGAAAATCCAGCCCGTTTGTCGAACCAAGCAGCACGGCGTCGCGCTCGATGCGCAGTTCCACGCCGCTCTTCAGGTCGATGCGCCCGCACAGGAACCGCCCGCCCTCCAGCGTGACGCGCCCGCCGCCGTGAGCCGAACAGTCGTCGATTGCCGCCTGAACGGCGGCGGTGTCGAAGGTCGTTCCGTCGCCGACGGCGCCGTAGGCCCTGATATCGCAGTTCAGCATGATGTTCGCCCTCCCCGTATGCGTTTTTCTGAATTTTATCACGGCCGGTTTGGTCTGTCAACGCGCGGGCGGCGGCATTTATTTATGCGCGAGACAGGATTTAACTTCACAAAGCGTTTCCGGCGTGCTATACTGTATAATCATGAGGTCGGATGCGCGCCGGCCCGCGGGCATACCGCCCGCGCGGGCGCAATAAGCTGATGACGGACGACGCCAGCGGCAAACGTTCCGAAATAAATTAATGCCGGAGGGTTTGCGCGGCCGGCGCTTTTCTGATATAATGGTTGCATAACGAGGAGGTGCGATTCAGCATGAACGAAAATCTTCCGTCCAATGTGCAGATGGACGCCAATGAAAACGGCTCGGTTATCTTTGCGACGGATGTCATCGCCACCATCGCCGGGCTCGCGGCCACCGAGGTCGAGGGCGTCGCCAGCATGGTCGGCACCTCGTCCGGCGGCGGCCTGGCCGATATTTTCAACCGCAAAAACCAGAATTCGAAGTCGCTCACCCGCGGCGTGCGCATCGATCTGGGCGAAAAGAACACCGTAAGCGTTCAGCTGACGATCATCGTGGATTACGGCTCGCCCATTCCCGAGGTGGCGGGCAGCATTCAGGAAAACGTCAAAAAGGCCATCGAAACCATGAGCGGCCTCACGGTCACCAGCGTGAACGTGCACGTGTCCGGCGTGAGCTTCGAGCGCGAGCAGCGCACGGCCGCCGAGATCGAGCAGAAGCAGCGCCTGATGCTGCAGAAGCAGGACGGCGGCGAGAAGAGCGAGGAGAAGCCCGCCGAAAGGCCCGCGGAACAGGCCGAAGCGCCCGCCGAACCCGCGAGCGAGCCGGCTGAACCGGCCGCGGAGGAGGACGAGGGCGATTACGAGCTCGACCTGGGCGACGAGCCCGAGGACGACCAGATCGGCGCTCCCGCTGAAAAAGCGGCGGCCGAGCCTGAAGCGGACGGGGCCGACGACGCGGAAAAGCACGCAGAATAGGGCTTGAACAGGCCGGAGGAGTGACTTCGATGAGGCTGAACCGGTGGGATCGCCTGGGCGTCGCGGTCAGCGCGGCGCTGAGCCTGCTGTTTTTGCTCGTTTCGTTCATCTGCGCGGTCGCGCCGGATCTTTTTCAGGCCGTCGCCGGGGCGCTGCGGAACGGGCTTTTCCTGCGCATCCTGCTGATGACCGCCTGCATCGCGCTGGCCGTGTTCATTTGCGGCTGCGTATGGCCGCTGCTGCGCGGCGGACAGGAAGTGGCTCAGGAGGAGAAAACCGTGCCCCTGGACGACGGCGAAGGCGGCAGCGTGCGCGTTTCGCAGGCCGCGCTGGAGGCGCTGGTGAGGCGCGCGGTCGGCTCGATCAAAGGCGTGGAAAAGTACGACGTGAAGCTGTTTCAGAGCGCCGGGTCGCTGAACGTGACGCTCGAGGCCAGCGTGCGTCAGGGCGTAAAGCTGCCGGATCTGGCGCAGGCGGCGCAGAGCAGCGTGCGGCAAACGCTGGAGGAAATGGCCGGCGTGAAAGTGGACGCCGTGGCGCTGCTGGTCACCGACATCCTGCCGGACGCGGCTCAGGCATCGTCCGGGCAGGGAAAGGGCTGACGCGGACAGCGGCGGCGGCCGGTTCCGGCGACAGGAAGAGCGCGGAAAAGCATGCCGGCGCGGCGTTGAACTGCGCCGGCTTTATGCGTATATACAGGGAGGGCGGCGCTGCCGCCGGAGAGGATGGGTTTTATGGACAGAACGGGAGCCCGCGCCGCGGCGATGAAGCTGCTCTACGAATGGGAAATGGGCGGCGAGGGCGGCGAGGACACGCGCCTTGGCATGCTCGACATTCAGCCGGATGAAAACGAAGCGGATTACATGGACGCGCTGGTGGAAGGCGTCAGGGCGCACGCGGCGGAGCTGGACGCGCTGGTGTCGAAATACGCCGTGGGCTGGCGGCTGGAGCGCATTAACCGCGTGGATCTGAGCATACTACGCGTGGCGATTTATGAGATCTCCTTTGAAAAGCTGGCCCCCGCCGTGGCGGTGAACGAGGCGCTGGAGCTGGCGCGCACCTATTCGACGCCGGAGGCGGTTTCTTTCATCAACGGCGTGCTGGGCAGTCTGCTCAGGGGATTGTGATGGGCGCGGTTCTGGGCGTCGACACCAGCTGTTACACCACCTCCTGCGCCCTGGCGAACGCAGCCGGCCTCATCGGCCAGCGCCGCCGGCTGCTCACGGTCGAGATGGGCGGCCGGGGACTGATGCAGTCGGAGGGCGTGTTCCAGCATGTGGGGCGGCTGCCCGCGCTGCTTGAAGCGCTGCTGGACGAGGCGGGTCATCCGGCTGTTTCGGCGGTGTGCGCGAGCACGCGGCCCCGGCCTGTCGAGGGCTCGTATATGCCGGTGTTCACCGTGGGCGAGGGCTTCGCGCGGAGCGTCGCCGCGGCGCTGAACGTCCCGTTTTTCGCCACGAGCCATCAGGAGGGTCACATCCGCGCGGCCATGGTGGGCACGCGCCTCGGGCCGGGCGACCGCTTTCTGGCGCTGCACCTGTCCGGCGGCACGACGGAGATCGTGCGCGTGGACGGCGGCGGGATCGGGTTGATCGGCGGCTCGAACGACCTGCACGCGGGGCAGTTCGTCGACCGAGTGGGCGTGCGGCTGGGCCTGCCGTTCCCGGCCGGGCCGGAGCTGGAAAAGCTGGCGCGGCGCGGCAGGGCGCAGGCGCGGTTGCCCATCTGGGTGCGCGGCTGCCAGTGCAGCTTTTCGGGCAGCGAGTCGGCGGCGCAGCGGCTGATCGACGCGGGCGGCATTCCGCCCGAGGACATGGCCGCGGAGGTGTTCTCCTGCCTGGCGCGCGCCCTCGCGAAGACGCTGTGGAACGCCGCGCGGGAAACCGGCGAGAAGAAGTTGCTGCTGGCGGGCGGCGTGGCGAGCGCCGCGCTGCTGCGGGAGCTGCTGCCCGAACGGCTGCGCCGGCTGGGCGCGGATCTGGAACTCAACTGGGGCCGGCCCGAGCTGTCGGGCGACAACGCCGGCGGCGTGGCGCTGATCGGCTATGAAAAACTGACGGAGGAAACGAATCATGGCAACGCTGATTGACGGAAAGGCCATCGCCGCCGACGTGCGCGCGCAGGCGGCGCGGCGCGTTCAGGCGCTGAAGGAAAAGGGCGTCGAGCCCGCGCTGGCCGTGATCCTGGCGGGCGAGGATCCCGCCTCGAAGGTATACGTGCGCAACAAGGCGCGCGCGTGCAAAGAGTGCGGCATCCGCAGCGAAGTGATCCGCCTGAGCGGGGACATTTCGCAGGACGATCTCATGGCCGAAATCGAACGCGTGAACCGGGACGACAGCCTCCATGGGTTGCTCATCCAGCTGCCGCTGCCCAGGCATCTCGATGCGGAGGCCGCGCTGGCCGCCGTCGACTGGCGCAAGGACGTGGACGGCTTTCACCGCATGAACGCGGGCGCGCTGCTGAACGGCGCGCCGGGCGTGTTGCCCTGTACGCCGGCGGGCTGCATGGAGCTGCTCAGGCGCAGCGGCGTGCCGCTGGACGGCGCGCAGGCCGTGGTCGTCGGGCGCAGCAACATCGTGGGCAAGCCCATGGCGCTGCTGCTCATGCAGGCCAACTGCACCGTGACCGTGTGCCATTCGCACACGAAAAACCTGGCGGACGTGGTTCGCCGCGCGGACGTGGTCGTTGCCGCCATCGGAAAGCCGCGCTTCATCACGGCGGACATGGTGAAGGAGGGCGCGGCGGTGATCGACGTGGGCATCAACCGCCTGCCGGACGGCTCTCTGTGCGGCGACGTGGATTTCGACGCCGTGAGCGAAAAGGCGGGCTTTATCACGCCCGTGCCCGGCGGCGTGGGGCCGATGACCATCGCCATGCTGATGATGAACACCGTCCAGGCGGCGGAGAATCATGCCTGCTGACTGGACGCTGAGCGTCAGCCAGCTCAACGAATACGTGCGCAAATCGCTGGCGGGCGACCCGATGCTGCAGCACATCCGCGTGAGCGGCGAGCTGTCCGGCGTCAAGCGCCATTTCAGCGGGCACGTGTATTTCACCCTCAAGGACGAGGCCGCGCGCGTCCAGTGCGTCATGTTCCGTTCGGCGGCGCAGGCCCTGGCCTTCGCGCTTTCAGACGGCATGCGCGTGGTGGTGCGGGGCTCGGCGTCGCTCTACGCGGCCACCGGCGCGTTCCAGATCTATGTCGACGCCGTCGAGCGGCAGGGCGTGGGCGAATTGTACCTGCGCTTCGAGGAGCTCAAGCGCCGGCTGAGCGCCGAGGGGCTGTTCGACGCGGCGCTCAAGCGCGAGCTGCCCCTGCTGCCGCGCACGATCGGCGTGGTTACCTCGCGCGCCGGCGCGGTGCTGCGCGACATCGCCCAGGTGGCGCGCCGCCGCGACCCGAACGTGCGCATCCTGCTGGCCCCGGCCTCCGTTCAGGGCGCGGGCGCGGCGGAGGAGATCGCGCGCGCCATCGCGCTTCTGAACCGCCAGGGCGAGGCGGACGTGATCCTGTGCGGGCGCGGCGGCGGCTCGCTGGAAGACCTTTGGCCCTACAACGAGGAGATCGTGGCGAGGGCCATTCGCGCCTCGCGGATCCCGGTGGTTTCCTGCGTGGGCCACGAAACCGATTTCACCATTGCCGATTTCGCCGCCGACCTGCGCGCGCCCACGCCTTCGGCCGCGGCCGAGC
>JAFZRB010000372.1 GCA_017620115.1 Clostridia bacterium
GCAAACAGATGATCGTCAAGGGAGGAATCAGGAATGAACCTGCTGCTCATCAATGCTGACCAGCTTCGACATGACAGCCTTGGCTATCGGGGCCTGAGGCCCGTTAAAACGCCGAATCTCGATCGTCTGGCGGAGGAGAGCGTGGTCTATACCCGCGCTTTCACGCCGCTGCCCGTGTGCGCGCCGGCCCGTCAGGCCATCCTGTGCGGGCGTCATCCCGACAGTTTCGGCGCGCAGTGGAACTACGATCAGGTGCCTGCGCCTACGGTGCAGCCCGAATGGTGCTGGCCCCGCCAGCTGCGGGAGCGGGGCTACAACACCGCCTATCTGGGCCGCTTCCATGTGTCGCCCACGCTGCATCCGGACGCCTTCGGCTACGGCGAATGGGTGAGCTGGGCCGGCCACAAGCAGCTGCTGAAGGAGAAATATCCGAACGCCCGTTACACCGGCGGCTGGCTGGGCTGCGAGAGCCCGGTGGCGCTGGAGGATTCCGGCACCCACTGGATGGCGGGCCAGGCGGTTCAGATGATCGAAAAATTCGCCGCGCAGGACAAGCCCTGGCACATCTGGGTGGACTATGAGGAGCCGCACCTGCCCTGCAGGCCCAGCGCGCCTTTCTCCACCATGTACGATCCGGAGACCATCGAGCCGTGGGACGGCTACGGCGACGCCTTCGTCCGCAAGCCCTACTGCCACAGGCAGCAGACCATCAGCTGGGGCACGGACGAGATGACCTGGGAAAAGGATTTCCGCTACATGGCGGCGCGCTATTTCGGCGTGATCAGCCAGCTGGATCAGGCCATCGGCCGCATCCTGGAGGCGCTGGAACGCACCGGCCAGAAGGAGAACACCATCGTGGCGTTCACCTCCGACCACGGCGATATGTGCGGCAGCCACCAGATGCTGGACAAGCACTATGTGCTCTACGACGACATCTGCCGTGTGCCGCTGATGGTGCGCGTGCCCGGCGTGATGCCGCGCGCGTGCGACGCGTTCGTATCCAACTGCCTCGATCTGCCCTTCTCGTTCATCGAATGGCTGGGGCTGGAGCATCCCGGAATCGAGCACGGCCGCGCGCTGCCGCTTTCCGAAAGCGACGACGCAGGCGCGCGCGACCACATCGTATCCACCTCCAACGGCCAGCAGTTCGGCCTGTACACCACGCGCATGATCCGCGACGACCGCTGGAAGTACGTGTGGAACCTCACCGACGTGGACGAACTGTACGACCTGGACAACGATCCGGGTGAGAAAATCAACCTGATCGCCGAGCCGGCGCAGCAGACGCGCGTCGCGGCCATGCGCCGCCAGCTCAATGACGACCTGCACGCCCACGGCGATCCCTTTGTGGGCAGCGAATGGATCAACCGGCAGCTGCTGGAGGGCAAAAAGCACCTCGGCGCGTCGTTTGAATAGAGCCCCTCTTTTACCGACGACCATAAGGAGGATGAATCCATGAAGAAAATGCTTTGCCTTGCCCTCGCGCTGTGCCTGGCGCTGGCCGCCGTACCGGCGCTGGCGGACGACGCCGTCGAGCTGTCGTTCACCCGCATCGGCTCCGATCCCGCCGAGCGCGCCTACTGGGACTGGGTGATCGAAAACTTTGAAACCGCCAATCCCGGCATCAAAATCGTGTATGACGAGGTCGAGATCGGCGACAGCATCGACAACAAGCTGAACGTGCAGTTCGCCGCGGGCGACGGCCCGGATATCATCGGCCACGGCATCCTCTCCGTGGCGCAGCGCGTGGAGCTGGGCCACTATCAGCCCATCGACGAATACTTCGAAACCTGGGAGGGAAAGGACGACATCATGCCCAGCGTGCTGGCCAACGGCACCTACAACGGCCACGTGTACGGCCTGGGTTACTCCACCACGCCCTATGTGTTCGCCTACCGCATCGACCTTCTGGAAGAGGCGGGCCTGAGCGTGCCCGCCACCTGGGACGAGCTGGCCGAAACCGCCCGCGCCCTCACGCAGAAAGACGACAACGGCGAAATCACCTTCTCCGGCTTCTGCTTCCCCTCCACCGGCGGCAACCTGGTCGAGCTGGACGTGTTCGTGTACGGCAACGGCGGCAGCTACATCGCCGAGGACGGAAGCCCCCTGATGACCGGCGCGGAGAAGGAAGAGGCCATCGACTTCCTGAACAGCCTGCTGCCGGACGTGAACATCCCCTACAGCAACAGCGAGACCAACCCCTTCGCCAAGGGCCTGGCCGCCATGACCCTGATGAACAACGCCGCGTTGACCAGCGTGATCAATAACCCCGACTACGAAGGCAAGGTCGGCCTGGCCGTGCCGCCGAGCAAGAGCACTGTGGGCACCTTCTGCGGCTGCAACATGCTGTTCATCGGCCGCGACTGCGCCGACAAGGACGCCGCCTGGAAGTTCATCGAGTTCGCCATGAGCCAGGAATCCACGCTCAAGCGCAGCGAGATCGTGAACATCCCCGTGACCCGCCAGTCGCTGGTGGAGGATTACCAGGCCATGGATCCCTGGAACGCGGTGCGCGCCGAGTGCGTGGCCGTGGGCACCGGGATGCCCCGCACGCTGTGGTCCACGCAGTTCCAGAAAATCCGCAACGAGCTGGTTCAGAACGTGGTGCTGGGCAACGTGACCGACGCGGCCGCCGCGCTGGAAAAGGCCCAGGACGACCTGCTCTTCGAGATCGACGGCTAAAGCCGTCGATCTCGAACCGGGAATCGGATACCCTTCGCGAGTCGAAAGGATATCAATGGAAAAATGATAAGAGAAGTACGCCGTGAAGAGATACCGGCATGTGTCGATCTGATAAAGAGGAGCTTTCTGACCGTGGCTGATGAATTTGGGTTTACGGAAGAAAACGCTCCGGGATTCACCGCGTTCGCCACGACGGACGAGAAATTGTTCCGGCAAATGGACAGCGAACGCAGGCCGATGTATGTCTTTGTGGAAAACGGCGTTCTGTGCGGCTATTATTCTCTGCTTATCCAGGAGAATGATGAGTGTGAATTGAACAATATAGCCGTCTTGCCGGAATACCGTCATAAGGGCATAGGGAAAAAACTGTTGGAGCATTCCTGTCTGATTGCCCGGGATAATGGCTGCAGAATGATGAATATCGGAATCGTCGAGGAAAACAAACGGCTTCGGAAGTGGTATGAAGAAAACGGGGCGATTCATGTTGGAACGCGCAAATATGATTTCTTTCCGTTCACGTGCGGTTACATGAAGAAACCGCTTTGAAGCCGGTTGATGGAAATGAAGGATATGCCCGGATCATACGTGTTCTGACGTGCTCGTTCAAGGGGGTGCCGGCATGGAGTCATATACCCGCAGGGATACCCGCGCGGCGTGGCTGATGCTCGCGCCCTTTTTGATTTTCTTCGCGCTGTTCGTGATCTATCCGCTGGTGATGACCATCTACTACAGCTTCACCAACTACAACATGTCGAACGAGCCCGGCCTGGTGGGGCTGAAGAATTACCAGCGCCTTTTGAAGGACACGGTGTTCCACAAGGCGTTCCTGAACACGACCATTTACGCGCTGGTGAGCACCGCCGCGCTGGCGGTGCTGGGCTTCCTCACGGCGGCGGCGCTGAACCGCGCCACACGGGCGGTGAAGTGGATTCGCATGCTGATGATCTTCCCCTACGCCACCTCCTGGGCGGCGGTTTCCATGATCTGGCTGATGATGTACGATCCCACCACGGGCTTCATCAACAAGCTGCTGAGGGTGTTCTCGCTGCCCACCCATCAGTGGCTGTTCGACGAATCGCTGGCGCTGGGCTGCCTCATCTTCGTGCACGTGTGGAAGAACATCGGCTACTGCATGCTGATCTACCTGGCCGGGATGCAGTCCGTGCCGCAGGAGCTGTACGAGGCGGCCACCGTGGACGGCGCGTCGGAGTGGCGCAAGCTCACGAGCGTCACGCTCCCCACCATCCGGCCCGTGGCGTTTTTCGTGATCACCACGGCCATGCTGGAGGCGTTCAAGACGTTCACGCAGGTGAAGGTGATGACCGGCGGTGATCCGCTCTACGCCACCACCACCATCGTGCACCAGATCTACCAGCGCGGTTTCACCGAATTCAAGATGGGCTACGCCTCGTCCATGGCCGTGGTGCTGCTGGTGTGCGTGATGGCCTTCACAGCCCTGAACAGCGCCGTGAACCGCGCCCGGAGCGGGGGTGACGCGCTGTGAAAAAGACGAAGGCCGACCGCGGCTTCCGCGCTGCCAACGCGGCGTTCATCGCGCTCCTGATCCTGCTGATGGGCTTTCCGCTGTACATGACGGTATCCGTTTCGCTGCAGACGATGTCGGAGATCTACGCTTCCTCGCCGAAGCTTTTGCCCGCGCGCGCGCAATGGGGCAACTATCCCCTGGCCATGAGCGCGGGCGACTGGGGCCGCTATTTTTACAACAGCCTGGTGGTGACGGTCGTGGCCACCGTCGTCAGCCTGGGGATCAATTCCATGTCCGGCTTCGTGTTCGCTCGCGTGCCTTTCCGGGGGCGGAAGGCGCTGTTCGCGCTGGTGCTGCTGGGCATGATGATCCCGCCGGAGGTGACGCTGTTTTCCGTGTTCAAGCTGGTGCGGTCGATCCCCTTCGCGGGCGGCAACGACTGGCTGGGACGCGGCGGGCGCGGCCTCATGAACACCTACGCGGGGCTCATCCTGCCCTACGTCGCGGGCTCCTTCGGGGTGTTTTTGTGCCGCCAGTTCTATCTGGGCTTCCCCCGCGAACTGGACGACGCGGCCTGCATAGACGGCTGCGGGCGCTTCTCGCAGTTCACGCGCATCTATCTGCCGCTCAGCGGGCCGGTGCTGGCTTCGCTGGGCATATTGAAATTCACAGGCAGCTGGAACGAATACACCTGGCCGCTCGTGCTCACCAGCGGCGACGCCATGAAGACCGTCCAGCTGGCGCTGACCACCTTCCGCAGCGAGACGGAGATTCAGTGGAACCAGCTGATGGCCGCGACGCTGATTTCCGGCCTGCCGATCTATCTCCTGTTCTTCTTCGCGCAGAAGCACTTCGTGTCCGGCCTGCTGGCAGGCAGCGTCAAAGGATGATTGACAGAACGCCCCGGGCGATATATACTATAAGAATCGAATAACAGATTGCGGGAGCGTTGCGTCGTGATTCAGCAGCACATTTACAGAAGGGATAAGGCCGGCTACCGCACGGTAGCCGCCAGCGCCGGCCTCACGGACAGCGCGTGGCTTTCCCTTTTGGAGCAGCAGACGGTGCTGCGCTGCCAGTCGTACCTGCCCGCGCCGGTGTATTTCCAGTATCCGCTGGGCGTGGGGCTGGTGTTCAGCCGCTGCGCGGTGGATCCCAACGGCGCGCGCGGCTCGTATCTGGCGCATCAGCTGGTGGCCGACGATCCGGCCGACATCGAAATGCTCGCCTCGCTGCGACCGCTGTCGGCGCGTGTGTTTCAGGAAGCGTTCGCGGGACACGAGGGAGAGGTCGACCCGCTGTCAACGCTCAAGCCGGAATCGCTGGCCGACGAGGAACAGCTGAGCGCCGGCCTGAAGCTGATCGACGGCTGGTTCGACGAAGCGCTGCTGACCCGGCTGATTACGGCGCTGCTCTCGGCCGCCAAGGACAAGCGGCAGACGGTGCACCTGGTGATCGAGGGGGACAGCGCGGCCGTGTCCGGGCAGGGCCGGCTTCTGCTGGAGCTGCTGATGCGCGCGCTACCCATTCAGGATATGCAGCGCATCAGCTATTGCACGCTCATCGCTCCCGGCGACACAGCCATGCCGTATACCGTGTGCGTTTCACCGCCGGGCGATCCCGAAAAGCCGGGCGATACGCGCGGCCAATGCGTGATCCGCTTCGAGCTGGGCCGCGGCCTCTGTGTCTGGCCGGGCGGCGAGCCGGAGCCCGACGCGCAGGCCGTGGAGCTGGCGCGCGCGCTGCTGGCGCACGATCTCAACTGGGTGGATCGCGTGCGGCTGGGCGGCGGCGCGGTGAAGCTTTCGTCCGCGGAATCGCTCCGGCTGAATATTCCGGATTTTGAGCAGGGCATGAAGCTCACGCAGTATATAGAAGACTGGGCAGAGGCCATGGCAGCCCGGCGCGAGGCCCTGAACGACGAAGCGTTCCGCGTGTTCGCGGGCGACGAGTGGCCGCATCTGACGGAGCGCGTCATCCGGGCGGCCGACCTGATGCCCTGCGGCGTGTTTTTGAAGCAGCTGCATGACGGCATCGTCGCGCTGTGCCGGAACCGCCGCGGCGAGGAGCTGGGCATGTCGCGCCAGAATCTCACGGATCTGGTCATGGTGCTGCTGGACAGCATCCGCTGGGACGACATCGACCTGAACGACCCGGCTACGGCGCGACTGATCCGCTCGGCCACCGGCTACTCGAAGCTGCTGGGCGACGCGCCGAGCGACGGCGGATGCCTTCTGGCCTGCCGGGCGGCGCATGCGATGCTGGACGCGCCCATGGCGCACGCGGCCGCCGCGCTGGACGACCTGGCCCGCCTGAGCGAGGACTATCCTCAGACGTTTTCGCAGCTGCAGGCCTGCGCGCGGCGCTGCGTGACCGGGCGCTGCCGCAAGGCGCGCGACGAATTCGGCGAAATGGGCCTGGTGGACGAGCCGCTGGTGGTGGCCGCAGTCGTGGGCTACGTGCGCTTCGAAGGCGGCATCCCGGATTTCCGGCAGCTCGACAAGGTGCGCGACACGGTGGGCCAGATCGGCGGCGCGCGCGCCTCGAAGCGCTTCGAGGCGCTGCTTGACCGACTTCGCCGGCGCATCCACGCCTCGCGCACGAATCTGGCCCGTCAGCGGGAGATGCGGCTCATGCTGGGCCTTTCCCTGCTGCTGGCGCTGGTCATCGCGGGCGTCATCGCGGGATATTTTCTGTTCATTCGATGAAAGGTGCCTATATTATTTGATGGGGAGGATGGTTTGACATGATCGACATGCAGAAATGGCAGGAGCTGGCAAAAACGAACATTCACGCCCGTCCGAAGACGTCGGGCCGCCTGGCGGGGAAGATCGCCATCGTGACCGGCAGCGCGCAGGGATTCGGCAAGGGCATCGCCGAGGAA
>JAFZRB010000373.1 GCA_017620115.1 Clostridia bacterium
CCATTCGCGTGCCCAGCTTTTGGCGAAAACCCTTTCCCGGCGTGGAAATCAGCTGTCCCGCGGGCGTCCGATGGATCGCGGCCGGCGATTACACGGCACAGGAGGGGCTTAAAGGCATCGCCCACGACGGCTTCCGCCTGGGCGAAGAGCCCGAGGCCGGCGCGTACCGGGGCTGCGCCATGCGCGTAAAGCCGGGCATGCGCCTGACTTACCGCTTCGACGCCACGGAGTCGGACAGCCTTATGCTGCGCTGGCGGGGCGAGGAAGGCGCGGCGGCGGAGATCATGGGAACACGCTACGCGCTTCCCGCCGGCGACGCGCTGAAACCCGTGTGCCTGCCGCTGCAGCGAAATAAATACGCTGAAATCACGCTGAGTTTTTCCGGCGCGTGCGGAGCGACGGACGGCTTCGCCATCGGTCTGGACGCGGCCCGCGTCGGAATCGAACCCTGGCCCGACGCCTTCGTGCCGGAAATCGAGGAACGCCCCGGCGAAATGACCCTGCGCTATCCCCTGACGGACGCGTCTTACACCGTCCGCTGGGACGCGCCGGATTATACGCTGCGGGAACTGGCGGGAGAGAACGACGGGGATATCCTCACGCGGAGTATCCACGATCACGTGTCCCGAAGGCTGACGGGTCCGGGCCGCGGGCATTTTACCGACCTGTTCGTGCGGCCGGTATTCCTGGGCCCCCATGAGGAAAAAACCGTAACCCTTCTGATCTCCGCGGGCGGACGGCCTGTGCATGTGCCCTTCCCGCCCCTGCCGGAACGCGCCGTGAACCCCTGCGGCGAAAAGCTGGCCTTCTCCATGGAACGCCTGGCGGCGGCCACGGCGATGGGCGTGGTGTATCCCGCCTACTACCGGGGCGGCTTTGTCCGCAGCTACTCCCCCGGCCGCGTGTGGGACAGCTTCTACACCTGGGACTGCGGCATGATCGCCGTTGGGCTGACCGCCGTCGACCGCGCGCGCGCCGTTGAATGCCTGCGGGCCTACCTGATGCCTCAGCGAGATCCGCATACCCCCTATCTGAACCACGGGACTCCCCTGCTGACCCAGATGTTCGCCTTCAAGAACCTGCTGGATACGGGAGAAACGGAGACCTGCCGGGCGCTCTATCCGGCGCTCCGCTACGCCTACAGCTTCTTCCTCACCCTGCCGCGCCTGGGCGGACTCATCGCCACCTGGCAAATCTTCTACAATTCCGGCGGCTGGGACGACTATCCCGCGCAGGTATACGTGCATCAAAGGCATATGGAGCGGGACGCCGCGCCGGTCATCGTCACCAGCATGATGATCATCTATGGCCGCATTCTGAAAAACGCCGCCCGGCAGCTGGGCTTCGAGGAGGATCTGTCCGCCTTCGACAGCGCGGAGAAAGAGCTCGCCGCCTCCATCGCGCGCTGCTGGGACGAGGAAACCGGCTACTTCGGCTACGCCATGGACGACGGCGCGGGCCGGTTCCGCTCCATCCTCCGGGATGAAGCGGGCGTCAATCCCAACCAGGGGCTCGACGGCCTGTATCCCCTGCTGGCCGGTCTGGGCAACGCCCGGCAGAAGCGCCGGATGCTCGCGAATATCCGCGAGGGCCTGTTCACCCCCATCGGCGTGAGCGTGGTGGATACCCGCTCGCCTTATTTCAGCCGCTCGGGCTATTGGAACGGCTCGGTGTGGATGCCCCATCAGTGGATCCTGTGGAAGGCGCTGCTTGATCTTGGAGAAACGGCTCTGGCGCACCGCATCGCCCGCACGGCCCTGAACCTGTGGCGGAGGGAAACCGGCGTCAGCGGCAACTGCTACGAGCACTTCATGATCGTCACCGGCCGCGGAGCCGGGTATCATCACTTCTCGGGCCTGTCTTCCCCGGTGCTGGATTGGTTCAGGGCTTATTACCAGCCCGGAAACGTCACCGCGGGCTTCGACACGGCCGTGCTTCGACAGCAGTGGAACGACGACAAAACCGCCGTGGACATGACCGTTGAAACCCACGCGAACGGCGCGGCGGTGATCGTGACACTGCAGGAGGGTCTGGAATATCGCTTCGAGGGGCTCCCGGAAGGCGCGAAGGCCGCTCGGCTCCATCCGGGCACATATTGCCTGCGGCTGGCGCAAAGCGGCGTTTACGCGGTCAGCGCGCGCCCCGTGTCATAATCGAAAAAACATAAACGGCTGCCGCGACAGTTTTTACGCCGTCGCGGCAGCCGTTTTGCGTTATAATGCCGGAGTATAATCGCTTACTTGTTTTCAGCGTACCACTCGTTGGCTTCCTCGGTCAGGATGTCGCCGCCGCGATCCAGCCACTCCTGCACATAGTCGTCGTAGCTGTCGACGGGCTGCACGCCGGTGATGATGGCCACGAAGGTCTCGTCACGCAGTGTGTTCAGCTCGGAGTTGTACTCGGAGGCGGAGGGCAGCAGGCCGCGCACCAAGTCTCTGCGATACATGTCGCACTGGTCGTTCTCAAAGAAGTCCAGGCGGTTCTTGATGGTCTTGTCCCCGTAGAAGTCGAGGAACATGCCGCGCTCGGAGTTGACCTTCTCAGGCCCGAACAGGCCGCGCAGCACGCGAATGCCCCTGGGGTTGCGGGACTCGGAGATGTTGTTCAGGCTGCCATCCTCGTTGGTGGTGTAGTCCGTGCCCTCGAGGCCCCAGCAGTTGAGCAGCATGATCTCGTCGTCGGTGCCGAAAATATCCATGATCTGGAAGATCGCGGCCAGCTTCTCGGGATCGTCGTTCAGGCGGGCGTCGTAGGCGTAGCCGGTGCCAAGGCTCACGGGATAGCCAACCGTCAGGCCGTACTCGCCGTCGGGACCGGCCGGCCAGGGCGCGTACACGAAGTCGGTATCGCCGTTGATGGCCGCCCATTCGGTGTACACGGGGCCGCCGTTGTCGCCAACGACGTCGGGACGGCGATAGTGGTCGATGGAGGCGTGGCAGGACGCGCCGATCACGCCGTTGATGAAGGCATGGTTCACGGCCCAGTAGCCGCCGTTGTTTTCGCCGGTCACGAACTCAGGATCGAGCACGCCGTCGTTGTACATCTTGTTGAGCAGCTCCAGGGCGTCCTTGTTGGTCGCCTTGATGTCGGAAGCGATCAGGTTGCCCTCGCCGTCATCCAGCCACACGCGGGAGTCGTAGGAGGAGCCGTAGGCGCCGAAGATGGCACGGATCACGGACTGGGAGCAGCCGTAGGTGTCCTTCACGCCGTTGCCATCGGGATCCTCGTTGGCGAAGCGGTAGAGCAGCGCCACGAAGTCGTCCAGCGTCTTGGGCAGATCGTCGGGGCTGTC
>JAFZRB010000374.1 GCA_017620115.1 Clostridia bacterium
AGATCCTCATCAAGAACGATACCTCGCAGATGGCCTCTTCGCAGAACATGGTCGGCCAGGATTCCGTCGCCCAGTACAAGCTGCTCGTCAAGTACTGCGTCATCGTCGTGGCCACGGTGCCGATCCTGGTCACCTACCCCTTCCTGCAGAAATACTTCGTGAAGGGCGTCATGATCGGCTCCATCAAGGGCTGACGCGACCAAAGGAACACCACACGCATAAGCGGGACTGCCGCGCCGTCATTGGCGCGGCAGTCCCGCTGTTTATGAAACATGCCCCGTTATTCGTCGATCATCGCCATGCCGCCCAGCAGCGCTTCCCAGGAAACCGCGGCCGCCCTGTCCTGCGCGAGCCATCGCATGTCTTCGCCCGCGCCGGCGTCCTCAAAAAGCCCCTCGACGGACGCGTAATCGCTGAACGCCTCGTCGATCAGAGCGGCGACGCCGTCGAAGAAGTTTTCGCCGAACAGGTCGCGTTCGCTGTCGCTCAGGCTTTCCCACGCGGCCAGCAGGTTCCCGCGCATGGCTTCGGCGTCCACGGTCCACAGGATGTTGTCGAGGGCGAAGCGAACCACGTCGCGCGCGGCGATGGCCATCTTGAGCGACGATCCCGCCGTGCCCCGCTCGACGCCAGCGACCACGCCGAAGAAATCGCGGGCAAACGTTTCGGGTTCAGGCGCGGGCATGACGATCTTCTGCAGCCGGAATTCCGCCGAGCGCTCCTCGCGGGAATCATTCCAGAGCAGGACGTCCCCGTCCAGCGCGAAGAAGCCCACGGCGTCGTCCCAAATGATTTCCTCGCTCGCGACGCCCTGTTCGTCATAGGTCACGTCCTTCATCACGCCGTTCTCGTACTCCAGCCGTCCGTTTTCGGCGTCCCACACGCCCGTCATGAGCCAGACGCCCGACGACGAGGCCGAGCTGCCCCACACAATGGATATATCGAACAACCCGCCGGCCTCCCGGCCGGGCATGATCGTGAGCGTGGCGCGGCCGTAATAGGGATCGGCCCAGCGGCCCGCGAAGGCTTCGGCGGGATCGGCGCCTTCCTCCGCCAGACAGAAACACGCAGTCACGAGCGCCGCGGCGAGCAGCGCGCAAAGCAGCTTTTTCATTTTCATGTCAAAACATCTCCTTTTCCTGAGTTTCGCCTGTTTGACTGGCTCTCCGCGCGAATGGTTCCATGCGGAAGATACGCGAATTGTCCGCGCGGCGGTTGAAATTTCCCCGCGGGTATGCTATGATAGGCATACAAATCCAATATGAAGAAGGTTGTGCGTATGGTCGATTTCTCGCTTCTGCCCACTGAAAAGCTGCTCGTGCCCGGCGGATTCGCCTGCGAGTGCGGCATCCATCATGAAGCGCCCATCAAATACCTGAAGATCGGCTCCGGCGCGGTGAAAAACATCCCCGACGCGCTGGCCGCCATCGGCGCGAAAAAGCCCTTCATCGTGTGCGACCTGAACACGAAGGACGCCGCGTGGCATTTCGTCGAGCCGGTGCTCAAAGAAAACGGCATCGACTATGGCTTCTTCTGCTTCAACACCCATAAGCGCCTGGAGCCCAACGAGGAGGTCATGGGCGCGATCACCTTCGCCTTCGACAAGAGCTGCGACTGCGTGCTGGCGCTGGGCAGCGGCGTTTTGAACGACAACTGCAAGATCATCGCGGACATCGCGGGCGTGCCCGCCATGGTGGTGGGCACCGCGCCTTCCATGGACGGCTACGCCTCCAACTCCTCCTGCATGATCGTGGGCGGGCTGAAGGTGTCGCTGTATCACGGCATGCCCGCGGCCATCATCGCCGACACGGACATCATGAAGAACGCCCCCATGCGCATGCTGTGGGCCGGCCTGGGCGACATGCTGGCCAAATACGTGGCTATCTGCGAATGGCGCATCGCCGCCATCGTCAACGGCGACCCGTACTGCGAGAAGATCGCCGCGCTGGTGCGCCGCTCGCTGCAGAAGGTGGCTTCCAACGCCGATAAGCTGAAAGGCCGCGATCCCGAGGTCGTGGGCAGCGTGGCCGAAGGGCTCATCCTCTCCGGCATCGCCATGTGCTTCGCCACCACCTCCCGCCCGGCCTCCGGCCTGGAGCATTACTTCTCCCACATGTGGGAGATGATGGCCCTCGAGCGCGGCCAGGAGAGCGACCTGCACGGCATTCAGGTGGGCGTGGGCTGCTACCTCACCTTCAAGCTGTACGAGAAGATTCGCCGCCTCACGCCTGACAGGGAAAAGGCGCTGGCCTTCATGAAGAACTTCGACGAGGAGAAGTGGAAGGCCGAAACCCGCCGCGTGTTCGGCAGCGTGGGCCCCGGCATCATCGCCACCGCCGAGAAGGAAGGCCGAAACGATCCCGAAAAGCACGCCAGGCGCGTGGAGCTCATCTGCGATAACTGGGACAAAATTCAGGCCATCATTTCCGAGGAAATGCCTCCCTTTGAGGACATCATGAAGATCATGACCTCCTGCGGCATGCCCATCCGCCCTGCCGAGCTGGGCATCGGCGACGACGACGTACGCGACGCCCTGCGCGCCTCCCGCGACATCCGCAACAAGTACCTCTCCAGCACCATGCTGTGGGACCTGGGGCTGCTGTACGAGTGGGCAGACGAGTTCGACGGAAAGTAAACATATGACAGCGCCCGCCGGGAGACCGCGCGGGCGCTGGACGTGAAAGGGTCATATCATGGCTTCTTGGGTTTCCCATCTCATCATCGCCGACCGCGTCCTTGTAATTATGCCCAGCCTCGACCGCCGCGGCTTCTGCGTGGGCAGTATCGCGCCGGACTGCAACGTGGAAAACGAGGACTGGACGGCGTTCACGCCCTCCCGCGAGACGACGCACTGGATGAGCGTTGTTAGCGACAAGAGCAGCGCCGACTGCGAGGGGTTCTACAGCGCGTACATCGAAAGCCGCGCGGACGCCATCCGCTCGGCGGAAGAATACTCGTTCCTGCTGGGCTACCTGGCGCATCTCATCGCGGACGCGGCATATCAGCGCGCGATCCGCGACGAATCGCGGGTAAACGCGGCGTGGACGCGCGTCCTCGCCTGCCCGGCGCTGGTGGAAAAGGCGCGCGGCATGAAAAAGAGCTGGCCGTCCGTCAAGCAGCTCATCCCAAAGGAAGAGCGCATGAAGGATATCTGCGCCATCGAGGCGGAATACCTGGCCGCGCATCCCGATTCCGGCTACCTCACCGAGATACTGCCGCTCACCGCCTTCCCGGATTACATCGACTACCTGCCGCCCGGCGCCATCGCGCGCAAGATCGGCGTGATGGGATATTTGCCAAAGGTGGAGAAGAGCGCGTTTCCCTTCGTCGCCCTGTCGCGGGAAGAATACGACTCGTATCTGGACAGGACAACGGCGATGGCGCTTCAGACGATCCGCCGCGCCATAAATTCCCGTAATCTTCGTTGACGAACCGCCCAAAACACGCTATACTATCCCATATCATGTAAAACGCTTCATTCCGTCATCGGAGGAAATATTCATGGCCAAGACCCAGCAAAACATCCGCAATTTCTGTATCATCGCGCACATCGACCACGGTAAGTCCACGCTGGCCGACCGGCTGCTGGAGCTGACCGGCGTCATGGCCCACCGCGACATGACCGAGCAGGTGCTCGACTCCATGGAGCTGGAGCGCGAACGGGGCATCACCATCAAATCGAAGGCCGTGCGCCTGCCCTACACCGGCAGGGACGGGCAGGTGTACGAATTCAACCTCATCGACACCCCCGGCCACGTGGACTTCACCTATGAAGTCTCCCGCGCGCTGGCGGCGTGCGAGGGGGCCATCCTGGTGGTGGACGCCTCGCAGGGCATCGAGGCGCAGACGCTGGCCAACGTGTACATGGCGCTGGATCACAATCTCGAGATCCTGCCGGTCATCAACAAGATCGACCTGCCCAGCGCGCGGCCGGAAGTCGTGAAGCAGGAGATCGAGGACGAGATCGGGCTGGACACGGAAAACTGCCCGCTCATCTCCGCCAAGCAGGGCATCGGCATCGAGGACGTGCTGGAGGACATCGCCAAAAACGTGCCCGCTCCCGACGGCGACCCGGACGCCCCGCTGCAAGCGCTCATTTTCGACTCCTACTACGACAACTACCGCGGCGCGATCAGCTCCGTGCGCATCAAGCACGGCACGGTGCGCGTGGGCGACCGCATCCGCATGATGGCCGGCGGCCGCGAATTCGACGTGACCGAGCTGGGCTCGTACCGGCCCAACGGCTACAACCCCGCGACCGAGCTGGTGGCGGGCGAGGTGGGCTACATCGCCGCCTCCATCAAGGACATCGCGGACATCCGCGTGGGCGACACCATCACCCTCGCCGGACGGCCCGCGAAAGAACCTCTGCCCGGCTACAAACCCGTGCTGCCCATGGTGTACTGCGGCATCTACCCCGCCGACGGCGCGGATTACGAAACCCTCAAGGACGCGCTGGCCAAGCTGCGCCTGAACGACGCCGCGCTCTCCTTCGAGCCGGAGACCTCCGTGGCGCTGGGCTACGGCTTCCGCTGCGGCTTTCTGGGGCTTCTGCACATGGAGATCATCCAGGAGCGACTGGAGCGCGAGTTCGACCTCGACCTTGTGACCACCGCGCCCAGCGTGGTGTACAACGTCATCAAGACCGACGGCAAACGCATGACCATCGACAACCCCACCAACCTGCCTCCCGCCACCGAGATCGACTACATGGAGGAGCCCTACGTGGACGCGCAGGTCATCACGCCCCAGGACTACGTAGGCGCGATCATGGAGCTCTGCCAGGACAAGCGCGGCACCTTCCGCGATATGAAATACATCGACGGCGGCCGCGTGCTGCTCAGTTACGACCTGCCGCTGAACGAAGTGATCTACGATTTCTTCGACCAGCTCAAGAGCCGCACGCGCGGCTACGCCTCCTTCGACTACGAGCTCAAGGGATACGTGCGCAGCGACCTGGTGAAGCTGGACATGCTCCTGAACGGCGAGATGTGCGACGCGCTCTCCATCATCGTGCACCGCGACCGCGCCTACGCCCGCGGGCGTTCCATCGCCGAGAAGCTGCAGGAGGTCATTCCGAGGCAGCTGTTCGAGATCCCGATCCAGGCGGCCATCGGCGGCAAGATCATCGCCCGCGAGACGGTCAAAGCCCTGCGCAAGGACGTGCTCGCGAAGTGCTACGGCGGCGACATCACCCGCAAGAAAAAGCTGCTCGAAAAGCAGAAGGAAGGCAAGAAGCGCATGAGGCAGGTGGGCTCCGTTGAGGTGCCCAGCGAGGCGTTCATGGCGGTTTTGAAGATGGACTGACTGTTTATGGGGAATGGGGATAATTGTTTGTCTGAAAAGACGGCGGTTCCTGATTCCCCATTTATTATGGGAATGGGAATATGACGAATCAACAGATCCTCGCCATCGCCCTTCGCCAGTCGGCGGTGGATATGAACTGCGAGCCGGGCGATTTTCTCCTGAGCGAAAACAAAATCGTTTATTCCGCGGCGCGGGAAGGCGCGCGGGCGTATCTCAGGCTGCCCTTCGCGTGCAATCTGGCGTACTACGGCGACAATGTGGTGGCCTCGGTCTCGCCGGAATGCGAAAGCGCCGTGCGGGCCTATCTGGCCGGCTGCGGGGAGGCGTTCCGGTGCTTCGACATGCCGCAGGTTCACCGGCTAGAGGACGCGCTGGCCCCGTACGGACTGCGCGCCGACGTCATGGCGCGCTATTTCCTGCCGGAAGTGAACGCGCTGCAGCCGCTCCCCTGCCCCTTTGAGACGCGGCTGCTCGGCCCGGCGGACTTCGCGCCGCTCTATCGGCCGGAATGGCACAACGCGCTGAGCGAGGATCGCCCGCATCTGGACGTGCTGGGCGTAGGCGCGTACGACGGCGGCAGGCTGATCGGGTTGGCGGGCTGCTCGGCGGACTGTGCGGACATGTGGCAGATCGGCGTCGACGTGCTGCCCGACTACCGGCGGCAGGGCGTGGCCTCGGCGCTCACCAGCCGCCTGGCGCTGGAGATCATCGCGCGCGGCAAAGCGCCCTTCTACTGCGCGGCGTGGTCGAACATCCGCTCAGCGCGCAACGCCGTGCGCTCGGGCTTCCGGCCCGCCTGGGTGGAGATGTCGTTCAGGCCCTCCGCAGCGGCCGGCATTCCGCTCGCGAAAGAGGCGGCGACGCCATGAAACACATCGCGCTGTATATCCACATTCCCTTCTGCGCGCGCAAGTGCGCCTACTGCGATTTTACCTCCTTCCCCGGCAAAACACACCTCATTCCGGCCTATCTGGATCAGCTGGAAGCCGAAATGCGCGCGTCAGCCGGGCGCTGGGGCGAACTCGCGGCGGACACGGTGTTCCTCGGCGGGGGCACGCCCTCGCTGCTCACGGGTGGCCAGATGAAGCGGCTCATGGACGGCGTGCGCCGCTGGTTCACCGTCGCGGCGGACGCCGAAATCACCTCTGAGGCCAATCCCGGCACGATCGACGCGGCGAAGCTCATCGCGTTCCGCGAGGCCGGGATCAACCGGCTGTCGCTGGGCGTTCAGTCCTTCGACGACGGTCTGCTGCGTGTTCTCGGTCGCATCCATACCGCCCGCGAGGCCGAAGACGCCGTGCGCACGGCTGCGGACGCGGGATTTACGAACCTCAGCGTCGACCTCATGTACGCGCTGCCCGGCCAGACCATGGATCAGTGGCTTTCAACCGTGGAAACAGCGATGGCGCTGCCGGTCAGGCACATCTCCTGCTACAGCCTGATCGTGGAGGAAGGCACGCCCATGAAGGCCATGGCGGAGGCCTCCCCCGCCTGCCTGCCGGACGAGGAGACCGCCGTGGTCATGCAGCACGAGGCGGCTAGGCTGCTGCGCGCGCGCGGTTTTTCGCGTTATGAGATCTCCAACTACGCCCTGCCCGGCTTCGAGAGCCGCCACAACCTGGTTTACTGGCGGCGCGGCGACTACCTGGGGCTGGGCTGCGCCGCGCATTCGCTGATGGACGGCGAGCGCTTCTCCAACACCGCCTCGCTGGACGAATATCTGGCGGGCGTCCGCGCGTACGAATCGGAAAAGCTGACCGCGCGCGACGTGTATGAGGAAACCGTCATGCTGGGGCTGCGCACGCGCGAGGGCGTGCCCGCGTCCATACTGCCCGCCGCGGCGCTTGAGAAGCTGACGCGCGCGGGGCTGATCGCGGTGAACGACGACCGGGCCGCCGTTACGGAAGCGGGAGCGGACGTGCTCAACGCCGTGATCCTGGCGCTGATGTGAACGGGCTGCGGAGATTAATGGTTTTTTCATTTTTTGTTGCGATTCCCGTGACATTAGCGTATTGGCAAAAGCCGCCTAATGTGGTATGATAAATATATCTGCAGGCATCGCTGCAACCGGCTCCGCGACGCCGGAATCTGCGCGGCGCAGCCGAAAGGAGAGCGATTTTTACCATGTCCGGTCTGTTCAACAGCTTCTATTACGGCAAAGCCGGTAAAGCGGATTTTACCCCTGACCAGCTGCCCAAAACGCGCGTTCAGCTCTTTTTCTCCATGCTGCGCGTGCGCTTCAGCAGCCTCGTCGGGCTGAATCTTCTGTATTTCCTCTTCTCGCTGCCCACCATCGCCTGGACGTTCATCAATTATCTGGCCATCACGTCGGGCGCCGTCGATCCGGAAACGGGCGAGCAGATCGCCGAGGCGGCGATCACCGCCGGTCAGGCGAGCACTTATCTGTTCCAATGGCTGCTCGGCATGATCCCCTGCATGATGATCTCCTCCATAGGCCGCATGGGGCTGGCGCTGCCGCTGCGCAACTGGGCGCGCGACGACCATTCCTTCGTGATGAGCGACATCAAGGACACCATCAAAGGCAACTGGAAGCAGGCTCTGGTCGTGGGCTTCATCAGCGGCTTTTCGCTGCTGGTGGCTTACATCTGCTATCTCTATTATGGCAGCATGAGCACGAATTCGCTGTTCTGGCTGGTGCCGCAGGCGCTGGTGCTCATCTTCTGCGTGCTGTGGTGGATGTCCACCATGCTGATCTACCCCATGACCGTGACTTACGATATGAAGCTGCGCACGGTCATCCAGAACAGCGTCATCATGGCGCTCGCGCGCCTGCCGTTCTCGGTGCTGTTCTGGGCGCTGCCCACCTTCATCCCGATGCTCATCGTCTATTTCATCCCGAGCGGCTACGCGATGCTGGTCATAGGCCTGTATTATCTCGTCATCGGCTACGCGCTGTATCAGTTCATGACGATCTCCTACGCCAACAGCTGCTTCGACCGCTTCCTCAATCCCCGCATTGAGGGCGCCGAGGTGAACAAGGGCCTGCGCGATCCGTCCTACGACGAAGAAGACGAAACCGTGACCGACGAAGACATCAAGAACCTGTGACCGCATGTTTTTCAAAAGCCCTGCGCATACTGGAAAAGACAGCAAAAGGCAGGGGTGAAAAGCATGAACCAAGAAGAACTCAGACTCATGAACGAAACGGAACGGCTGAAATACGAGGTGGCCGAAGAACTGGGACTGACCGAACGGCTGCTGCGCGTCGGCTGGGCCAATCTCACAGCCGGCGAGACGGGGCGCATCGGCGGTATCGTCGCCCGACGCCTTCGGGGAGACACGCGTCGCCAGTCTGATTAAACGCACTGGAGCGGGTTCACTGACGCCCGCTCCAGTTTCATCATGAAGCACACGCACAGATGCTGGAAGGATCGCGCCATGTACGAAGAATTTGCCGCCGTCTACGACACGCTCATGGATGATTTTGATTATACGGCCTGGGCGGACTACTACCTGCGCCTGCTCGCCGCGGCGGGCTGCCAGCCCCGCACGGCGTTTGAATGCGGGTGCGGCACAGGCTCCATGTCCATCCCCTTCGCGCGCGCCGGTCTGAAGCTGACCGCCTCGGATCTCTCCGAGGACATGCTGCGCGTCGCCCAGCAGAAAGCGCGGAAAAACGGCGTCTCCATCCCCTTCGTGCGCATGGACATGCGCGCGCTCGAGCTGCCGCGCCCGGTCGACGCCATATTTGCCTGCTGCGATGCGGTCAATTACCTCGTGGATGAAGCGGCGATCATGGCCTTTTTCCGGGCGGCGCATCGCTTTCTGAAAACGGACGGCGTCCTGGCCTTCGATATATCCAGCGAGGAAAAGCTCCTGGCCATGGGCGGCGCGTTCTACGGCGAGGACCGCGACGGCGTCACCTACCTCTGGCAAAACAGCCTGGAGGAGAAAAGCCGCCTCATCACGATGGATCTCACCTTCTTTGTGGAAACGGAGAGCGGCCTGTACCGCCGGTTCGACGAACGCCACGTCCAGCGCGCGCACGCGCAGGATGAGATCGTCCGCTGGCTGGAAGCAGCCGGTTTCGGCGACATCAGGGCCTACGGCGACAGGACGCTCCGGCCGCCTGCTCCGGGCGATGAACGCCTGCATTTTACCGCCAGGCACGAATAGAGACATACATTTGGGGAGCATACTGACATGACGGACAAAACGCTGAATCTCGACGGAACGCTGCGGCTTTCCCTCATGGGCGGCCAGGCCCGCGCCTTTCTCACTGAGAGCACGCGCACGGTGCAGGACGCCCGTTCCATCCATCGCCTTTCCCGCGTGGCCACCGCTGCGCTGGGCCGCCTGCTCACAGGCGCGTCCATGATGGGCTGCATGCTCAAGGACGAGCGCGACAGCCTCACCGCCTACATCAAGGGCGGCGGGCCGCTGGGCACCGTACTGGCCGTGGCCAGGGCGGACGGAACCGTCAAGGGCTATGTGGACAATCCGGACATCGAACCGCCGCTGCGTCCGGACGGCAAGCTGGACGTGGGAGGCGCTGTGGGCCGCGACGGACAGCTCACCGTCATCAAAGACCTGGGGCTCAAAGAGCCATACATCGGGCGCGTGAACCTGCGCTCCGGGGAAATCGGCGAAGACCTGGCCATGTACTTCACCGCCTCCGAGCAGACGCCCTCGCTGGTTTCGCTGGGCGTGCTCGTGGGCGAAGACGTGGTGGCCGCGGGCGGGCTGATCATTCAGGTCATGCCGGAATGCTCGGAAGCCGCGCTGAAATCCATCGAGGCGAGCGCGCCGATGTTCATGAACATCAGCAAAACCTTCGCGGAATACGGCCTGAACGGCGCGCTCGAACAGCTGCTGGGGCATCTCGAGCCGGAGATCATCGCCACATCCCGCCCCGCCTACCGCTGCGACTGCACGCGCGAACGCTTCGAGCGCGGGCTCATATCGCTGGGCAGGGACGAGCTGACCACTCTCATCCGAGAAGACCACGGCGCGGAGGTGAACTGTCACTTCTGTAACCGCACCTACCGCTTTTCCGAAAAGCAACTGCGCGATCTGCTCGAGCGCGCGCAGGCCGACGCCTGAGGAGGTTCTATGCCGGACAAGCAAAATGTGATGCCTTTCCAGCAGGACGCCGGTTTTTTCGCGCGCCGCGCGCTGAAAAAGCAGAAGGACGGCCGCTTTCAGGACGCCGTCGTGCTGCTGCGCCGCGCGCTGGAGGCCGCGCCCGACAACGCGGAATACATGCTCGATCTGGCAGAAACCTACAGCGAAATGGGTTGCCCTGTCGAATCGAATCGCTGCCTGCTGCGTCTCATGACCGATTATCCTGAGCGGAGCGTCTGCTGGTTCGCGCTGGCCTGCAATCTGTTCGCCATGGGCAATGTGCAGGGCGCGCAAAGCGCCGCGCTGGAATACCTCGAGCGTGAGCCCGAAGGCGAATACAGCGCGCGGGCCGCCGACATGATAGCGGCGATCCAGCAGGCCGAGCAGCTCCACCGGCCGGCCGACCGGCGGCTGCTGCGCGTCTACCGGCTGAACGAGCGCGCGGCTTCCCGGCTCAACGGCGAACAGCCCGCCGCCGCCGTGCGCCTGCTCGAAAAGAGCCTTTCGCTGCGCGACACGCCCGACACGCGCGCGCTGTACGCCTACGCACTGGGAGAGGCCGGCCGTTTGGACAGAGCCGCGCGCGAGGCGAACAGCCTGCTCCGGCGACGCTTTCTCCCTCCAGAAGCCCGCGTCAACGCTTTGCGGGCGCTGGTCGCCGCCGGGCAGAACGCGCGGGCGCTCAAAGCGATCGACGCGCTGGACGCCAAAACGCTCGAGCCCTACGAGATGCGGCGCGTGCTGGACGCGCTTCTTACCATGAAGAGCGACCGTTCCATGCAGGAGCAGCTCAGCCGGGCCCTGCGGCTCTCGCCGTTCGACCGGGCGCTGCTGCACGCGCAGGCTGCCGCCTTTTTCAACGAGGGACGGACGGAAGACGCGCTCGTGTGGTGGAGGCATATGCTGGAAATCAATCCGGCGGACTCCGTGGCCTCGGCCTGCGTCGACGCCGTCTCGCGGGGCGAGCCGCCCGCGCGGCCCATTCCCATGACGCTCGCGCTCGCGCCGGAGCTGGCGCGCCGGAAGCGCGACGCCATCGCCTCCGGCCAGGACAGCGACGCGCTGCTGGCCGCCTGCCGCTGGGCGCTGCTGGAGGGAGACGCCTCCGCCTGCGCCGCGGCCGGACGGTTGGCCGGGAGAGGCGATCGCGCGAGCGAAACGCTGCTGCGCGAAGCGCTCATCGAGCCGACGCTCTCCCCTGCCGTCAAGCTGGCCGCGCTCGACGCGCTGAAGCGGCGCGGCGCAAGGGAGCCGTATTTCATCGTGGGCCGCGACACGTTCTCGCCCGGCCCGGAGAACAGCCGCCTGACCGCGCCGGGCCGCGTGATAAAAGAATGCCTGGCCGCAGCCTGCCGGCTGGACGACGCGCTCGTTCCGACGTATCTCGCCCGCTGGGACGCCGTGATGCCGCGCTGCCTCACGCTGCGCCGCGGCGCGCTCCGGGGGCTGTCCGCGGCGCTGCTGGCGCGCACGGCCATGAAGCGCGGCATCGCCGAAGATGCCGTGAGAAACGCGCTGAACTGCTCGCGCCGGCGTCTGGAATACTATACGAGAAAACTCAACCGACTGACAGGAGATGAAACCGAAGCATGAAGTGCATTGATTTCGACGCTCATTTCGGCAAATACGCCGAGAAATGGATCGCGGAAAACCGTTCGCGCTATAAGAACATGGACGCGATGGAAGAGGAGATGCCGGAGCTTTATCTGAGATGGCTGAACGCGAAGGCCGACTGGCTGGACGGGCTCACGCCCGGCGAATATTTCGCCCGCTATGAGAACCCAGAAGAGCTGATCGATCTGATCCGCGCCTACCACGACCAGAAGGTTTCCGTTCCGGATCAGCTCCTGGAGCGCATCGTCGAGCTGGGCGACGCGTCGGTGGAGCCGCTGATGGCGCTGGCTGCGGAGGGAAAGGATCGCGCGCTCACGCTGACCGCGCTGAACCTGCTCATCGAGCTCGGCTCCGAGCGGCCGCTCGATCTGTGCCTTGACATCATCGCCGGCAGCGAAGCGCAGAACGAGCTGACCGAGGTGGCCTCTGAACTGCTCGCGAATCTGGGCCGGAAGGCGGTCGAACCCATCCTGTCGCGCATGCCGGACGCGAAAAAGGCCGCGCAGGAAGCATTTCTCGATGTTTTATGCAACTTTCCGGGCGACGAGCGCATCTATAATTATGCAATAGACGTTTTCCGGCGCAGCTATGACCGCCGCGCGCTGTTCGCCTCCTATCTCGGCAAGCTGGGCGACGAGCGCGCCATCGACACGCTGCGCGACGCCCTGACGCTCAGCGATCTCAATTATCTGGACTATATCGAGATCGTGAACGCCATCGAGGCGCTGGGCGGCGAGGTGACGGAAACCCGCGACTTCAACGGCGACCCCTATTATGAATCCCTGAAGAAAATGAAGTGACGACATTCGGGAGGATCATTCGATGAAATGCAGCGCATGTGGCGAAGAAAACGCTCAGAACGCCCGGTTTTGCTCTTTCTGCGGAGCCCGGCTGTCCGCCGCGTCGCCGGATGAGGAGCAAAAGAAGACGCACGGCGAGGAAGAGGTCGTCGAAAAGGCCGCCGAAACCCACACCGCGCAGCCTCTTTCCGATAATCCTTATCAGCCGCGCCGCATGCCCACGATCTATGCGGACGGCTCGCCGCAGGCGGCGCGGGAACCGCTGAACGCCAGGGGCAAAGCGCCCAAAGTCTTCCTCTTCGACGATGAGAAGGAGGAAGAGGAGAAGCGGCAGCGCGAGCTCGACCGCAGTCGTCAGGCCGCGATCCGACGGGCCGAGCTGGAATGCCGCGCCGAGGAGGATCCCTTCTTTGACGAAGACGACGAGGACGAAGACGACGATTACGACGACGATGAGGAATCCTCCGGCCGCGGCGGAAAAATCTTCATCGCCGTGATCTCGGTCATCACCGTTCTGATCCTGGCGGTCGGCGCGCTGGCTTTCCTGTATTACACGCCCACGGGAAGTCGGCTGCGCGCGTATTACGGCATGGCCGCGGACGCGGACGACTACGTTTATCTGGCCGACTGGCAGCTGCAAAACGGCAATGAGGCCGAAGCCGCCTCATCCTACTACAACGCTTTCCTGCTCAATCGCGATGATTACGACTTCGCGCTGACCATCGCGCAGAAATTCGAGCAGTGCGGCGCCAGCGAGCGCGCGGAGCAGATGTACATGTATCTGATCGACCGCTATCCGCTCGAAAGCGATCCCTACGACTACCTGATGGCGCTGCTGGTGCGCGAGGGCAAGAACGACGAGTATCTCGCGCTCATCGACTACCGCGCGGAGCGCCAGCCCGGCTACGTCGTACCTGAGCGGTCGGCGGAGGCCGTCGACATGCCTTCGGCCAGCCCGGCCGGGGGCTCGTATACCGGCAGCGTCCACATCACGCTGTCGGCCGCGGAAGGCGCTTCGATTTACTTTACCGTGGACGGCAGCGACCCGACCACCGCCTCGCGGCTGTATTCGGGCCCGGTGATCCTCTATTCCGGCAGCTACAGGCTGCGCGCCATCGCCGTCGTCAACGGCGTGGCCAGCGATGTGTTCTCGGCGTCGTATACCGTCAGCTGACAGAGATTGACAGCGCGGCAAAACCGTGGCATAATGAAGCGGCGGAACAATGATCGTTTCAAAAATGATATACGGTTATTCAGAAGGAGGATATTACGATGAAGACTGCGCTCGTCATCATGGCCGCAGGCATCGGCTCGCGCTTTGGCGGCGGCATCAAACAGCTCGCCCCCATCGGCCCCAACGGCGAAATCATCATGGATTATTCCATCCACGACGCCATCGCCGCCGGCTTCAATAAGATCGTGTTCATCATCCGCAAGGATATCGAAGAGGATTTCCGCGAGGTCATCGGCAACCGCATCGAAGCGCTGTGCCAAAGGCTGGGCGTGGAGGTCGCCTATGTGTTTCAGCGCCTCGACGACCTGCCCGAAGGCGTCGCCCTGCCCGCCGAACGCAAAAAGCCCTGGGGCACCGGCCAGGCCATCCTGACCTGCCGCGGCACGGTGAAGGAGCCCTTCGGCGTCATCAACGCGGACGACTATTACGGCCGGGAGGGATTCGTCAAGCTGCACGATTTCCTGGCCGTCGGATCGGACGAACCCAACGCCTATTGTATGGTGGCGTTCCAGCTGGGCAAAACGCTGAGCGAAAACGGCGGCGTGGCGCGCGGGGTGTGCCAGGTGAGCGCGGACAGCTACCTGACAGACATCAACGAGACCTTCAACATCGTGCGTACCGCGGAGGCCGCCGCGTCGGGCGACCTTCCGCTGGCGCTGGATACGCCGGTTTCCATGAACATGTGGGGGCTGACGCCTCAGTTCATCGAATACCTGGCGGAGGGCTTCAAGGCCTTCTTCAACACCATCGCGGGCAACGAGCTGAAGGCGGAATACCTGCTGCCCAACTACATCGGCGAGCTGCTGCACAGGGGCGTCGCGACCGTGAAGGTGCTCCATACGCCCGACCAGTGGTTCGGCGTCACCTACAAGGAGGACAAAGAATCCGTCGTCAACTCTATGCGCGCTCTGGTTGAAAAGGGCGTCTATCGCGCCGACCTCTACAGCGATCTGCTGAGCTGACGCCGTTAGGAAACCCTGACGCAAGCATCGTTTCCCCTATCGCAAAAAGCAAGGGCCCGTCCGAGCGGCGAGCCCTTGCTTTTTGTATTCACATTCAGTTGACCAGTTCGAGCTGTTCGGCCTTCTTGATGATCTGAATGAAGGTCTTGCCCGGCTTGAACAGCACGATGTTGCCCTCGTCGTCGTAGAAGGTGGTGTTGGCGCTCACATCGCTGCGCACCCAGCTGCCGGTGAAGTGCTTGCCGCCGATGAAGTAATCGCAGCGGTTGGTACCGGTCAGGGCCACGACGGGGCGTTCGATGTCGCCGCCGTACCAGGTGTAATCAGCCTGCATGACGATCACGTTGGCGCACTTGTACTGTTCGCCATTGGCGTCGAGGTTGTCCCTGCGGTTGTAGAAGCGGTAGTACACGCCCTCCTCGGGGATGTACTGATAGGACGGATAGTAGCCCTGGTCGATGCTGTAGTTGATTCGGAAGATGTTGCTGTTCGTGCCCCTGACGGTATAGTTCTCGTTGAACGTCAGCGGAGAACGGGCGTGGACATTTTCGGAGTTGATGCCGTCGTAGATCTGGCTGAGCCGGCAGACGACGTTGTACGGCGCGACGCGGCTGGTATCGCGATAGAAATCCTTCGAGTTGGTCAGGCCGTCATAGCGGCTGTGGAGCAGGCCCACGCTGTTCAGGTAGTCGTAGATGCTGGTGCCGGCCATCTGCTGGCCGCCGAAATGCACGAACGTCGCGCCCCAGTCGATGGCGATGTCGATATGGAAAATACGCGCCGAACGAATAGCCTCCACCAGCTCGGGGATCGTGTCGTTGAAGATCGCCGTGTAGCGGGTATAGCCGCCGTTGGTGAGTTCCGCCTCATAGATGACGTCGGCTTCGATCATGTTCATCTGGGGACGCGCCTTGCCGGTGTTGTCAAACTGAACGGCGATGATCTTCTGCTCCGCCTTGTCGGTCGGCAGGCCGGTCGTCAAAGAATAATTGACGGGATCGCCTTCAGCCAGCGCCGCCGCGGAGAACACAAGGATCAGCGCGATAAGCGCACTCAATATTTTCTTCATTCAATATCACTCCTTTCGTGATGCGTTGCCATTATACCATATATGCACCTGTTTTGCAATACTTATTTTATATACGCCCCGCAGATGAAATAATTCTGAAATTATTAACGAGACCGCCGCTTAAGCGACAGAGACCCGAACCGCCGGTTCAGGGTCTCTGGCTGTATTGTTCTCTCAGGAGACGGTCGCCGCCTCGATCGCCGGCTCGCGGTAGATCAGCGTCGGTTTGGCGCGGCCCAGCACGGCGTCCTCGGTGATGACGCACCGTTCGACGTTGTCGATGGAGGGCAGCTCATACATGGTGTCGGTCATGACGTTCTCGATGATCGCACGCAGACCGCGCGCGCCGCTCTTGCGCTTCATCGCCAGCTTCGCGATGGCGGAAAGCGCCTCGTCGGTGAACTCCAGATCGACGTGATCCATCTCCAGCATCTTTCGGTACTGCTTCACCAGCGCGTTGCGCGGCTGAACGAGGATGTTCTTGAGCGCTTCCTCGTCGAGCTGGTTCAGCGCCACGACCACCGGCAGGCGGCCGATGAACTCCGGAATCAGGCCGAACCTCAAAAGATCCTCCGACTGCACCTGCGCCATGACCTCGGGCGTCGCGCCCACGTTGGTGCTGTGCAGATCGGCGCCGAAGCCCATGGTCTTCTTGCCGATGCGGTTCATGATGATCTTTTCGATGCCGTCGAACGCGCCGCCGCAGATGAACAGGATGTTCGACGTGTCGATCTGTATGAACTCCTGATGCGGATGCTTGCGGCCGCCCTGCGGCGGAACAGAAGCCACCGTGCCCTCCAGTATTTTCAACAGGGCCTGCTGAACGCCCTCGCCGGACACGTCGCGCGTGATGGAGGGATTCTCGCTCTTGCGGGCGATCTTGTCGATCTCGTCGATATAGATGATGCCGCGCTGCGCGCGCTCGATATCGTAATCGGCGTTCTGAATCAGCCGGAGCAGGATATTCTCGACATCCTCGCCCACATAGCCCGCTTCTGTGAGGCTGGTGGCGTCGCCGATGGCGAAAGGCACGTTGAGGATCTTCGCCAGCGTCTGCGCCAGGTAAGTCTTGCCGCAGCCCGTCGGGCCCAGCATCACGACGTTCGACTTCTGCAGCTCCACGTCGCTGTCGCCGCGCGCGGTGCGGTTCAGGTTCTGAAGCCGCTTGTAATGATTGTACACGGCCACGGACAGGACCTTCTTGGCCTGCTCCTGTCCGATGACGTACTGATCCAGCACCTCCTTGATTTCGGCGGGCTTTTTCAGCGTCATGCGTCCGTCCGACGCGGGCGCGATTTCCATGTTTTCCGTAATGATCTCGTGACACAGCATCACGCATTCATTGCAGATATACACGCCCGGACCGGCGATCAGCCGCCGCACCTGGTCCTGCGTTTTGCCGCAGAACGCGCAGCGGAGAGAGGGTTTATTGATTTCCTTTGCCATATTCTACCTTTCCGAACATCAGCGCCTCGGCGCAATGATCTCATCAATCAGGCCATAGGCCCGGGCTTCCTCCGCCGTGAGGAAATGGTCGCGCTCAGTGTCGCGCTCGATCTCCTCGATGGGCTTGCCGGTATTCTTCGCCAGGATCCCGTTCAGGTTCCGCTTGATGCGCAGAATCTGGTCGGCGTGAATGGCGATGTCCGTCGCCTGGCCCTGGGCTCCGCCCATCACCTGATGGATCATGATCTCCGCGTTCGGGAGCGCCTTGCGCTTGCCCTTCGCCCCGGCCGACAGCAGGAACGCGCCCATGGAGGCGGCCAGGCCCACGCACAGCGTGGATACCTCGCAGCGCAGATACTGCATGGTGTCGTAAATGGCCAGGCCCGCCGACACGGAACCGCCCGGACTGTTGATGTAGAACATGATGTCGGCATCCGGATCCTCCATCTCGAGGAAGAGCATCTGGGCGATGATCAGATTCGCGGTATCGTCGTTTACTTCGCCGCCCAGAAACACTATGCGATCCTTCAGGAGGCGCGAATAAATATCATAAGAACGCTCGCCCTTGCTGGTCTGTTCAACAACATATGGAATAAGATTCATTCTTTACGCACCTCCATCCACATTATGCGCATTTCCGTTTTTCATATTCAGGCAGGCTGGCTTATTCGGCCTTCGCAGCGGCGTTATCCTTCAGGAGCTCTATGGTCTTCCTCATGCGGACGACGTTCTCGAAATACTTCCTGTCGTCGTCGGTCAGGCTGGCCTTGAACTTCTCGGCGTCGCCGGAGCCCTGAGAGGCGTACTTGTCGATTTCCGCGTTCACGGATTCCTCGTCGGCCTCGACGTTCTCGGCGTCGCGGATGGCCTCAAGCACCAGCCTCACGCGCACGTCGTGCTCCGAGCCTTCCTTGAGCTGCTCGCGCATGGATTCCTCGGTGGTGCCGGTGAGCTTGTAGTAAGTTCCCAGATCGAAGCCCAGATAGCGCATGTTCGCGCTGAACTCGCGGATGCGCTCGTCGATGCGGTCGTCGATCATCGCCTGGGGAATGTCAATTTTGGCGTTCTCCGCGGCCGCCTCGATCAGGGCGTTCTCAAACTCGTTCTCGTCGCGCTCGGCGGCCTTCTTCTCCAGATTGAGCTTCACGGAAGCCTTGTACTCGGCCAGCGTGTCGAACTCGGAAACGTCCTTGGCGAACTCATCATCCAGCGCGGGAATGTCTTTCTCCTGGATGGCGGTCACGGTGCACTTGAACGTGGCGGGCTTGCCCGTCAGGTTCTCGGCATGGTACTCTTCGGGGAAGGTCACGTTGACCTCCACTTCCTTGCCGATCTCGGCGCCTACCAGCTGCTCCTCGAAGCCGGGAATGAAGCTGCCGGAGCCGATCACCAGGTGCTGGTTTTCGGCGGTGCCGCCTTCGAACTGCTCGCCCTCGCAGAAACCGGTGTAGTTCAGCGTCACCTGATCGTCCATCTTCACGGGGCGATCCTCGACGTCGATGTAGCGGGACACGCGCTCGCGGGCGCGCTCGATCTCGGCGTTCACGTCGTCGTCGGTCACTTCGGTGGTGTGCTTTTCGACCTCGAGGCCCTTGTACTGGCCCAGCTCGACGTCCGGCTTCACGAACACTTCGACGCTGAACTGGAGCTCCTTGCCGGAGCCGATCTGCTTGAGGTTGAAGGAAGGACGGTCGACGGGGGTGATGTTGTGCTCTTTGATGGCTTCCGTGTAGATTTCGGGGAAGATATTGTCGATGGCGTCGTCATAGAAGATGCTCTCGCCATACATCATCTCGATGACCTTGCGGGGCGCCTTGCCGCGGCGGAAGCCCTGAACGTTGATGCGGCCCACGTTTTTTCTGTACGCGGCCTGCATGCCCTTTTCAAACAGTTCCGGCTCAACGGTAAAGTCGATCCTGACCTTATTGGAGCTGAGTTTCTCGATGGTGGACTTCATGAAAATCTATTCCTCCTGTGCCGCAGACAAACTGCGATGTTAGTCAAGCATTGGGTAACACATATGGACACTAGCGTAGTTTATCATATTGGCCGTGATTTTTCAAGGCTCAAGCGCGCTTCGCTTCGTTAATATTTGGCAATCCGCCATTCACCCGCCCAGGCTGGCGAGATACTCGATCTGGCGCACGCGCAGCGCCAGAAAAAGCGCCTTCATGCGTCCGGAAAACAGCGTCTGCGACAGCGACGAAGCCTCGCCGGTCAGCGTGTCCAGCCCCTTTTCAGCGGCTTCCGCGATGTCGATCAGCGGGCGGCACACCGCGTCGTCCAGGCCTTCCCCGCCCCCCGCCGTCTCCAGGAAACGGACGCGCGCGGCCGAGAGCGCTTCCCGCTGGCTCCTGAGCACGCCGAGCAGCTGAGGCACGGCCGTGTCCCCGCCGTCCAGGGAATAGCTCAGCGCGCCGATGAGCGCCACCGTCTCCCGCAGCTTTTTCTCGCAGGCCACGAGCGCCGCGGTCTGCTCCACCGTGGCCGTGACGCGCAGGCGCACGCTGCCGCATACCAGGCTCACGGTGTCGCAGGCCATGCCCTCCTCTTCGCGCAGGCGGTCGCGCACGGCGGCGGCGTCCCCGGCCGTCTCGTAGCCGGCGCACAGCACATGCCATGTCTCGCGACGCAGCACATAGCCCGCCGCGCCGCGCGGCGCGTAGCGGGCCGCCTCCACGCGCGCGGTTTCCTGCGAATTGCAGGCGGCCGTCCGCACCGCGTGCAGCTCGATCCCCTCGAACACCACGTCCGTACGCACGCGCTCGGCGTCGCGCGCGCTGAGAATGGCCTCCACCGGGTCGCCCCGCCGCAGCGTCATATAGAGAAAGGCGGCCAGTGTCAAAGCGAACAGCGCCGCCATGCGCTTCGCGGGCGGCCGCCGCCTCACGCGAACCATGCGCTTGCGCACATCGCATCCCTCCCCTGCTCCTTCCAGCCTATGCGTGCGTGCGCCGCTCCATGTTAAATCATCGCGCGTCAAGAGAAAAAGCTTGACAGACTGGGCGGGCACGGCTATAATGAACCTGTTGTCAAGCCGTTTCGCTTTACAGCATGGGAGGCAGCCGCGTGGAAAAGAGAGTCGAGCTCACCCTGCTCATGGATTTCTATGGCCCGCTGCTCACCGAGCACCGCCGGGAGATCCTCAGCCTGTATTGCGACGAGGACATGAGCTTTCAGGAAATCGCCGATCAGCTCGGCATCAGCCGTCAGGGCGTGCACGACGCGGTCAAGTCCGCCGAGGCCCAGCTGGCGCGCTACGAGAAAACGCTCGGCCTGGCCAGCCGCTACCGGCAGATCGCCCGCGAGGTGAGGAGATGCCGCGCGCTGCTCGGTTCGGTGCGCGCCGACGGGGCCAGCCAGGCGGCGCTGAACGAGGCGCTGGAAGCGCTCGACCGGATCAGCGGCATAGAAGCCATGGAATAACGGCCCGGCCGCGACGATATTCAAAAAGACAGTGAGGTGACCCCCGGCATGGCATTTGAAGGATTGACCAGCAAGCTCACCGCAGCGTTCAGCAAGCTGCGCAGCAAGGGCAAGCTGAGCGAGCAGGACGTCAAATCGGCAATGCGCGAGATCCGCATGGCCCTTCTGGAAGCCGACGTCAACTATGCCGTGGTCAAGGATTTCATCAAAAGGGTGACGGAGAAGGCCGTCGGCGCGGAGATTCTCGAAAGCCTCACGCCCGGCCAGCAGGACATCAAGATCGTGAACGAGGAGCTGACCGAGCTCATCGGCGGCACCAACGCCCGCCTCACCTACTCCCCGCAGGCTCCCACCATCTACATGCTGTGCGGGCTGCAGGGCGCCGGCAAAACCACGATGGCCGGAAAACTGGGCGGCATGCTGAAGAAACAGGGCAAAAAGCCCCTGCTCGCGGCGTGCGACGTCTACCGCCCCGCCGCCATCCAGCAGCTGAAGGTCGTGGGCGGCCAGGTCGGCGTCGAGGTGTTTGAAAAGGGGCAGATCAACCCCGTGGACATCGCCCGACAGGCCGTCGAGCACGCGCGCTACTACGGCTTCGACCCCGTTATCCTCGACACGGCGGGCCGCCTGCACATCGACGAAAACCTGATGCAGGAGCTGCGCGACGTGCGCGCGGCGGTCCATCCCAAGGAGATCCTGCTGGTAGTCGACGCCATGACCGGCCAGGACGCCGTGAACGTGGCCACGACCTTCAATGAAAAGCTGAGCATTGACGGCGTGATCCTCACCAAGCTGGACGGCGATACCCGCGGCGGCGCGGCCCTGTCCG
>JAFZRB010000375.1 GCA_017620115.1 Clostridia bacterium
GCTGCGGCCCGCCTACGAGGCGGATGTGATCCGACTGGGCGAGGCGCTGAGAGGGAAGAAATGAGCGTTTTAATGACCTGGTCGGAGAAAATTGCGTTCGCGGCGCGGATGAAGCGCATCTGCGCGGCGGGAGGTATGCGCTGCCCTGACGGGCGGCGCATGTTTCATGAGGCGGACAATCCGCTGCTGAAGGCGGATCGCCTGGCGCTGCTCACCGTGCCTGAGGGAGGCTGCGCGCTGACCGGCGCATTTGGCGCTGAAGGCTTCTTCGCTTCGCCTTGCGCCGCCTCGCCCGCCGGCGCGCAGGCGCTGGCGCGGGCTATCGTCCAGCGGCAGCGCGCTTGGGGCGTTCAACGCGTGACCGGGCCGGTGAAACCCTCCATCGTGGATTTCGACAACGGCGCCGCTCTGGGCGGCGAAGAGGTATCGCCCTTTACGGAGCGTCTGCCTGAGTTTTTCGATGAAGCGTTGCGCGGGCAGGGTTTCGCCGTGGCAAGGCGCTCGATCCTTTACCGCCTGGATCCGGCGGCGCTCGACTGGCCGGCTTACGAGCGAGCGGCGGCGTATTCGCTGCGGCGCTTCGGCTACCGCGTGGTCGCCGCGCGGACGATGGGCGACAGGGCTGCCTGCGAAGCCGTCGCGCGCCTGTCGCGCACGGATTCCGCGCTGGCGCATACGGATGAGGAGACGGCCGCCCTGCTCTCGGCGCTGGGACGCCGCTGGTCCCGCCGCATGACGCAGATCGCCCTTTGCGGCGGCGAGACCGTAGGCTGTCTTCTGGCGCTGGAGGATCGGAAGACGCGCACGGCGCGGGCCGCGACCATTCAGGTGCGTCCCGATTTCCAAAACCGCGCGGTCACGGCGGCGCTGGCATTGCCCATGCTGCGCGAAGCGTCGGACATGCGCGTTGAGTGCGGCGTGATCGACGAAAGCAACTGGGCTTCGCGGCTGAGCGTGGAACGCGCCGGCGGTCGGCCTTTGGCAATTCTTCAACAATATGACGTAGAATTAACAAATAAATAACGTGAAAATACGGATTATGTGGTTTCATCGGTGTATGGTTTGTGTATGATATTGGTATTTGCGAGAGCCGCATGAACCGCCACAGCACGGCTTCGGCGCGCGGCATTCGCGTACAGGCGACCGGTTTGAAAGGAAGGTATCTGTCAATGGCATTGGTCAAATGTCCTCGTTGCGAGCTGAACTATATTCTGGACGGCGGAACGCTGTGCACGGTCTGCCGGCGCGAGGTCAAAGGCGAGCACGAGATCATCGACACGCCCGAGATGTGCTCGGTTTGCGGCGAAAATCCGGCGGTCGCGGGCAGCGACCTGTGTATGTTCTGCCTGAAGGAAATGAACCGGCGCATGCCCTCCAGCATGGATGACTCGATGGTGCCCGACGCCAACATCGGCATCGACAGCGTGAGCACGATGGACGAAATTGAGCTGGATATCGTGGACGACGCCATGGCGAGCGAATTCGGCGCGGAAGATGAGTTCAAGGACCAGGAGGAAGAGGGCGAGGATGGCGATCTCCTCAGCACCGAAGCGCTGGCCGAGGACGAAGACGCGCAGGACGACGACGATGAAGACGATGAAGACGAATAACCGGACATGAGCGACGAAACGGAGGCGGGCGGATTTGGCGGTTTATGCGATATCTGACCTGCATCTCCCAGGCGGCGATGTGAAGCCGATGGACGTATTCGGCGAGCACTGGGCCGGACATTTTGAAAAAATCTCAGCGGACTGGCGCGGGAAGGTAGGCCTGGACGACATTGTGCTGCTTCCGGGCGATCTCAGCTGGGCCATGACGCTGAAGGAGGCGCAGGCCGACCTGGACGCCGTGGGCGCGCTGCCGGGCAAAAAGGTGATCCTGCGCGGCAATCACGACTACTGGTGGAGCGCTATCGGCCGCGTGCGCGAAGCGCTGCCGGAGGGTATGTATGCCGTCCAGAACGACTGCGTGACGCTGGATGGCCGCCTGATCTGCGGTACGCGCGGCTGGCTCATACCCACAGACCAGACGCCGCCCGAAGACGTGAAGATTTACCGGCGCGAACTCCTTCGCCTTGAGATGACGCTGAAGGAGGCGCGCAGACGCTCGTCCGACGCGCCGCTGCTGTGCATGATGCATTATCCGCCCGTGACGGAGAGCCTGCGCGATACCGAATTCGTCGCGCTGCTGACGCAGTACGGCGTGCGCGATCTGGTCTATGGCCATCTGCACGGCGCGTCGCTCAAAGGCGCGTTCCGGGGCGAATACCGCGGCATTCGCTTTCATCAGGTGTCCTGCGATGGGCTGGATTTCAAGCTCTGCAGACTTCCCGATGCGCCGTAAACCCCATGACGCAAAAAAATCAGCCGGAAGGGCTGATTTTTTGCATATGAAGGGCGATTCGGGATACATGTCAGCAGAGCCCGGCGTCCTTTAACGCCGTTTCAAGCTGCTCCATGGCCCGTTCGACGTTCCTGCGCGGGGTAGCGATGTTCAGGCGCATGAAGCCCGCGCCTTCGGGGCCGAAGAACGAGCCGCTGGTCATGCCCAGCCCGGCCTTTTCGACGAGGAAGCGGGCCAGGTCGTCGGGTTCAAGTCCCAGTTTGCGCATGTCCAGCCACATGAGATAGGTGCCCATGAGGCGGCTCGGGCGAATCACGGGCAGGCGTTCGGCGAGGAAGCTTTCCACAAACCGGCGCGTGCCGTCGAGGTATTCGAGCAGCTCGTCGAGCCAGGGAGCGCCTTCCTCATAGGCCGCGCGCTGCGCCAGCGCGCCGAACAGGTTCAGACCGTTGATGCCGCGGCGGTTGTATTCCTCCTGGAAAGCCTTGCGCCGTTCCGGGTTCGGGATGATTGCGGAGGAGTGGCGCAGCGCGGCCAGGTTGAAGGTCTTCGTGGCGGAAATGAACGCCATGGCGTCGGGGTTGACGGCGGTGACGGAGGTGTTTTTGAAGCCGGGCAGCTCGAGGTCGGCGTGGATCTCGTCGGCGATGAGCGCGGCGTTCCAGCGGCGGGTGAGCGCGGAGACACGCTCGAGCTCTTCCCGCGTCCATACGCGGCCCACGGGGTTGTGGGGATTGCACAGCAGCACGGCCCGCGCGCCTTCGCGCAGAGCGGTTTCCAGATCGTCGAAATCGATCATCCAGCCGTTTGGCGTGTCGAGGAGGGGACTTCGCCGGATGACGCAGCCGGCGTCCTCCACGGCGCTGTAGAAGGGGCCGTACACCGGCGTCAGCACGACGACGGCGTCTCCGGGCTTGGAGACGGCCGCGACGGCGATGCGCAGGCTGTCGACGACGCCCGGGGAAAACAGAACGGCGTCTTCCGCGACATCCACATTGTGGCGCTGCTTCATCCAGCGAACGACGGCCTGAACGTCTCTCGGATCGTGGCCTGAATAGCCGAACGCGCCGTGCTGCGCCCGCTCAATCAACGCCCGGACGACGGGTTCGGGCGCGGCGAAGTCCATATCCGCCACCCACAGCGGAATCACATCCTCGCGGCCGAACACGGCTTTGCGCTCATCCCATTTCAGGCAGTGCGTGCCCTCGCGGCGCACGCCCACGTCAAACTGACTCATGGCGAAATACCCCTCCCGCATCTGTATTGTTGCGCTCATTATAGCCCATTGCGCCGCAAAAGGCAAGCCGCTTCGCCGAAAAAAAGAAAGCGGGCAGTTTGGTTAATTGTATGTATGATTCCTTGTCAGGGGCTGGATAATTGGGCAAAAAAGTGGTATAATAATATAGAAAGAAAAACACAATCCTAAGAGGTGCGATATGGCTGCGGAAAACAAAAAAAACAACTACGATGAGAGCCAGATACAGGTGCTGGAGGGCCTCGAAGCGGTGCGCCGCCGTCCGGGCATGTACATCGGCTCGACCGACGAGCGAGGACTGCATCATCTGGTCTATGAAATCGTCGACAACGCGGTCGACGAGGCCCTGGCCGGCTTCTGCAAAAACATCCATGTGACCCTGAACGCGGACGGCTCCGTCACCGTCGAGGACGACGGGCGCGGTTTCCCCGTGGGCATTCATCCCAAGATCCGCCGTCCGGCCGTGGAGGTGTGTCTCACCATGCTGCATGCCGGCGGCAAATTCGGCGGCGAAGGCTACAAGGTGTCCGGCGGATTGCACGGCGTGGGCGCGAGCTGCGTCAACGCGCTGAGCCGCCACCTGACGGTTACGGTGTATCAGAACAATAAAATCTATCAGCAGGAGTACGAGCGCGGCAAGGTGCTCTACGACCTGAAAACCATCGGCGAGACCGACCGCACCGGCACCACCATTCAGTTCTGGCCCGATCTGAAGACCGGCGAGACCCCCGAACCCGGCATCTTCGAGACCGGCGAATTTGATTTCGATACGCTCAAAACCAGATTCCGCGAGATGGCGTTCCTCAACAAGGGCATCCGCATCCGCCTGCGCGACGAGCGCGGCGAGGAGCCCGTGGAGAGGGAATACCACTACGAGGGCGGCATCAAGTCGTTCGTGGAGTACCTGAACGACCACAAAGAAGTGCTGTTTCCCGAACCCGTGTACATCGAGGGCGTGAAGGACGGCACCACCGTGGAAGTGGCGCTCCAGTGGAACGACGGCTTCTCCGAGAACGTGTTCTGCTTCGCCAACAACATCCACACGCCCGAAGGTGGCACGCATCTGGAGGGCTTCAGGCGCGCGCTCACCCGCGTGGTCAACGATTACGGCCGCAAGATCGGCTCCCTCAAGCCCAGCGATTCCAACCTGACGGGCGACGACGTGCGCGAGGGCCTGGCGGCCATCGTGTCGGTCAAGCTGGTCGAGCCGCAGTTTGAAGGCCAGACAAAGGCCAAACTGGGCAACAGCGAGGTACGCGCGCTGGTCGACAACATGGTGGCCGACAAGCTGGCGGTGTTTTTCGAGGAGAATCCCTCCATGGGCCGCGCGGTGATGGACAAGTGCCTGCAGGCCGCGCGCGCGAGGGAAGCGGCCCGCAAGGCCCGCGACCTGACCCGGCGCAAGACGGCGCTCGAATCCGCGGCGCTGCCCGGCAAGCTGGCCGACTGCTCCGAACGCGATCCGGCCAAATGCGAGATCTTCCTGGTCGA
>JAFZRB010000376.1 GCA_017620115.1 Clostridia bacterium
AGCTCTGTCGACATTCTTGCCGGCAAGACGCGCGCTCAGTCTTTCCATTGAGTTCATATAGTACCCCCTTCAATACAAATCGACAGACGTCCGTGTAAGCGTCGTGAACAGTTCACAGGAATGTCTCCCGCCCGGTGATGTCGGTCTTTTCGCGGCGTACCCTGATTATACCGCACTCTGCCAGAAACCGTTAAGTCTTTATGCGTCGCTATTGGAGATGATAGCATCCCGCGCCGCAGCGGGCGCGGGATGACTTATCGCCTTTACAGCTCCAGCAGCCGGGGCATTTTGATATCGCCGTTTTCGATTTCAATGAGCGCGTAACGCCCGTCCTTAAGCGCGCCGGGATTGAGCAGCAGCACGCCGCCCTCGTTGCGCAGGCAGCGCGCGTGCGTGTGGCCGAATAGCGCGACGGATACGCCCAGCTCCATCGCGCGGTAGGCGAGCGGGTCGAGCGTGTATTTGACGCGCTGCGCGTGACCGTGACACATCATGACTTTCACGCCGCCCAGCGTCGCGACGACTTCCGCAGGCGCGTTGAACTTCATGTCGCAGTTGCCCGGCACGGAATAGACGGGAATCGTCAGCCTGCCCCGCAGCCATTCGGCGTCGCCCTCCATGTCGCCCAGGTGGATCACGGCGTCGATGTCGCCGCGCCTGCGAATCTCCTCCGCGAGGTTCATGAGCATGGCGCGCGCGTAATGGCTGTCCGACGCGACAACGATTGTCATGCGCTTTTTCTCCATCACAGCTTTTCGAGCACGCCGGCGATCGCGCGGGCGCGATGCGACACGGCGTTCTTTTCGTCCATCGTGGCTTCGGCGAAGGTCTTGTCAAAATCCGCGCTGAGGAACAGCGGGTCATAGCCGAAACCGCCTTCGCCGCGGTATTCGCGCAGGATGCGCCCCTCGCATACGCCGCGCGCGACGATCGGCTCGTGGCCGGGCCGAACGAGCGCCATGGCGCAGGCGTAGCGGGCGGTGCGCTTCTCATCCGGCACGTTTTCAAGCTCTTTGAGCAGCAGCTGGTTATTGGCCTCGTCGTCGCCGTGCACGCCGCAGTAGCGCGCCGAGTGCACGCCCGGACGGCCGTTCAGCGCGTCCACCTCGAGGCCGGAATCGTCGGCGATGCAGGCGCAGCCGGTCAGCTTCAGCAGCGCGTTGGCCTTGATGAGCGCGTTTTCTTCAAAGGTCTCGCCGTTCTCCTCGATGTCCGGGTCAAGGCCCATCTCTTTCATGGAGACGACGTCGAACCGGTCGCCCAGAAGCAGGCGCATCTCGCGCAGCTTGCCGAAATTGCCGCTGGCCAGCACCAGCTTCGGCTTTTTGCCGATGACCGCCGCCGCCTCGTCCAGCGCTTCGAGCTGTTTGTCCATCAGCGCCGCGATACCCTTCTCGCCCAGCGCGAGCAGGGTGTTCAGCTCGCTCTTGTGGAGTGTTCGGCCCTCGCCGGTACCCTGAATTTCGCCATACTCCATCTCGCCGCTTCCGGGATCGCGCGTCATCACCAGATTCATGTCGACCTGGGCGTGACTGTCCTCGATGTATTCCAGATCGAGCAGCGCGGCTTCCTCGACCACGCCGCAGCTCACGGCGGCGAGCTGGCGCACGATGGGGGAATCCATCATTTTGCCCTCTTTGATGAGCCTGTCGACAGCCAGGCACAGCGCCGTGAACGCCCCGGTGATGGACGCCGTGCGCGTGCCGCCGTCCGCCTGAATGACGTCGCAGTCGATGTATACGGTGCGCTCGCCCATGCGGGTCAGGTCGCAGCAGGCGCGCAGCGACCGGCCGATGAGCCGCTGAATTTCTACGGAACGCCCGTCGCGCTTGGCATATTCGCGCGGCTTGCGGCGGTCGGTGGAGCCGGGCAGCATGGCGTACTCGGCGGTGAGCCAGCCCTTGCCCGCGCCTTTGAGGAACGGAGGCACGCCCTCCTCGACCGAAGCGGTGCAGATGACGCGCGTTTTTCCGCATTCGATGAGCACGGAACCCGCGGCCATTTCCGTGAAGTGGGGGATGATGTTGACCGGACGCAGCTCGTCCTCTTGGCGGCCCCTGGTGCGTTGCATGATATGATTCCTCCCTGTTTTGACTGTCAGGCGCGGTTCAGATTTCCCGCCCGACCAGCGCCCTGACGGTTTCGTTTGTTCCGTTGGCCATGATGTATTCGACGACGGTCTTCCGGCTCAGCGCCTTTTTAATGAGCGATTCGTCATAAGACGCGAATGCCTCCGCCATCGTCCTTTTCGTTATGGCGTTGATCTGCTTCAGAAGCAGCGTGTCTCGCGCTTTCCGGGCCGCGTCTCCGGGGGGATATCCCGTTCCGAACGGGCCGTCGAACAGCTTGTCCAGCGTGCATTGCAGGTTGATTTCGCCCGACCAGCCGAAGTTCAGGCCGAGCGGCAGCGAAACGGCGTTGCCGCCGTTGATGCGCCCGAACAGAAAGGCGTCCTGCGGCGTGGGCGTATAGCCGCACAGCACGCCCGGCAGGCTGTTGCAGGCGAGCATCATGCCCTGACCCGAGGAGCAGCCTGTAACGACGAAATCCACGGCCCCGCTCGTCAGAAGCAGACTCACGCAGACCGCTGTTTCAACATAGGAAACGGCTGCGTCCTCATCCGGGAAGACGCCGAAATTAACGACCTCATCCGCTTCGGCGTGGACGGCGTTCTTCGTGCATTGATACAGGAGCGCGTTTTTATCCTTCTGCGAGGTCGCCTGTATGACGCCAATGCGCATGTGGTTCTCCTCCTTCCGGGTGGAGCGTCAGTTCCGGCCTTCCGGACAGTTCTTCATCGCCTTCGCGATTGCCTCCGCGTTTCCAAGCATGGCGCGTTCATAGGCTTCCGCGTCGCCGTCGGCGGCGTGAGTCATGAGCGTGTCCAGCCGGGCGACGGTATAACCCGCCGCCTCCAGCGTTTCGACGAGGTTTTGCGGGGCCTGGCGCTCGATCAGGATCACCTCGGCGCCCGAGGTTTCCAGCGCTTCCAGCAGATCGTCGAGATCGGCGCCGTACTGCTCCGTACCCGGCTCGCGCGGATATTCGCACACGATGTCCAGCTTCAGCTGTCGGGCGAGGTATCCGAGGCCCTCGTGCAGCACGGCGACGGGCCCGGCTTCGACCGGCAGCATGATTTCCTCGATTTGGGTGCGCGCCTCCTCGATGGCGGCCTGCGCGCTCTCCGCGTTCGCGACGTACTGTTCGGCGTACAGCGGATC
>JAFZRB010000377.1 GCA_017620115.1 Clostridia bacterium
GAAATCGGAAAACCCGATGGCCATCAGGGCGCGGGCCGTCACGTCGATCAGCTCGATCTCCGCGTTCGCGCTTTCGTCGCCCAGTATGTCGATATCGCACTGCACGAACTCGCGCATGCGGCCCTTCTGAGGGCGCTCGGCGCGGAACACGCGGTCGGTCTGGATCACCTTGAACGGGACGGGCAGGCTGGCGCGGTTGGCCGCGTAATAGCGGGAGAGCGGCAGGGTCAGGTCGTAGCGCAGCCCCATGTCGGAGAGGGCCTTTTCGTCGCCGCTGCCGAGAACCGCTTCCAGCTTCTCGCCGCGCTTCAAAACCTTGAAGATCAGGTTCAGGTTGTCGCCGCCGTCGCTCTTGTCGAGGTTTTCCATATCCTCCAGCATGGGCGTGGCGATGCGCTGAAAGCCGCTGGCGCGGTATATTTCCAAAATCTTGCCCTGCACGTAGTCGCGCAGCAGCATTTCCTCCGGCAGATAGTCCTTCATGCCCTTTAGGGGATTGATTTTCATATTCACGTCACCTCGCGCTGTTATATGTCCGTATGATAGCCCTTCCGCGCGCGCTTGTCAACGAATTCCGCGAAAAGAATTCAACGCCGGATTGCGCATTATTTTACACAACCTGCTCGATATCACCACATGAGATGTATATAATAGGCTGAAAGGTCGGTATCCGAAGCGAACCGAACCAAGGCGTTCCCGATGCCCCCGGTTTTCTGTCGTCAGGTATCCCAAAAAGAACTTGAACGGAGGTTTTCCCATGAAAGGCAAGTTTTCCACCCGTGATTTCGTGCTCCTCGCGCTGCTCGTGGCCGTGCTCATCGTGCTGGGCCTTGTGAACATTCCCCAGCCCGCCGGCCTCTCCATCACCTTCAACATGATTCCCGTGGCTATCGCCGCCATCGCGCTGGGCGTGAGGGGCGGCGCCATCATCGGCGGCGCGTTCGGCCTCATCAGCTTTCTCCAGTGCTTCGGCATACTGGGCTACAGCGGCATGGGCGCGGCGCTCGCGGCCATAAGTCCGTTCCTTTCATTTATACAGCGCTTCTGCTCCCGCCTGCTGGTGGGTATACTCACCGCGCTCGTTCACAGGGCGCTTCGCAGGAAGCTCAACGCGCACGTGTGCGGCGTCCTGACCGGCTTCGCCGCGGCGTTCCTGAACACGCTGCTGTTCATGGCCTCGCTGGTGCTGCTGTTTGGACAGACCGAATACATGCAGGGCCTGATCGCGGGCCGCGGCGTGATGGCCTTCATCATCGCCTCGGTGGGCGTCAACGCCGTGGTCGAGATGATCGTCGCCGCCGTGCTCACCGGCGCCATTTCCGCCGCGCTGCACAAGGCGAAACTCATCGAGAGCTGAGAATCGCCATGCCCCATCAATAACCGGAGGTTTTTTCTTCATGATTTTCACCATGGACATCGGAAACACCAACATCAAAACCGCGCTCTTCGAGGGCGAAAACATGGTGCAGTACTGGCGGCTGTCCACCAACAAGCAGATGTCGTCCGACGAATACGGCATCCTGCTGGCCAACCTGTTCCGCCACAACGGGCTGGACATGAAGGCCGTCACGGGCATCATCATCTCCTCGGTCGCGCCGTCGATCAACTTCACCATCGAGCACATGGTGCAGAATTACTTCAATGTCTCCCCCATGATGGTCGTGCCCGGCATCAAAACCGGCATCAACCTGAAATACGACAATCCCCGCGAGCTGGGTTCCGACCGCATCGCCAACGCCGTGGCGGCCTGGGAGCTGTACGGCGGGCCGTGCATCTTCATCGATTTCGGCACGGCCACCACCTTCGGCGTGATGTCCGCCCGGGGCGAGTTCCTGGGCGGCGCCATCTGCCCCGGTCTCAAGCTGGCCAGCGAGGCGCTGGTGGACCGCGCCGCCAAGCTGCCGCGCTTCGAGCTGGTGAAGCCGGAGAGCGCCATCGGCCGCAACACCATCGCGAACCTGCAGTCCGGCATCATATACGGCCACGTGGGCCTGGTCACTTACCTCATCCAGAAGATGCGGCAGGAGCTGAAGGCCCCGGACGCCCGCGTCATCGCCACGGGCGGCATGGCGCTGCTCGTCGCCGCCGAGACCGACATGATCGACGTGCTGGACGGCACCCTCACGCTGAAGGGACTGCGGCTGATCTACGAAAAAAACTCCTGACGCGGCCCCTGATAAGAATAAGCAAGGCCCCCGGCGCTTTCCGCCCTCATGAAGAGCGGAGCGCCGGGGGCTTGTGTCTGCTTCTTTTACTTCGTCAGCTCCAGATACCGGTCGACCAGCCGGTCGAATTCGCCCAGCGCGGCTTCGACGGAGGCGGGATCGGACATGTCCACGCCCGCGACCTTCAGGAGCTCGATGGGGTGCATGCTGCCGCCCAGCGAGAGGAATTTGCGGTAGCGCTCCACGGCGGGCGCGCCCTCGCGGCGGATGGCGCCGGCCAGCGCCATGGCGGCGGAGAATCCGGTGGCGTATTTGTACACGTAGAACGCGCGGTAGAAATGCGGTATGCGCATCCACTCATAGGCGATCAGCTCGTTCTGGCGCACGGTGGGATAGTATTCCGCGTTCAGCGCCGCGTAAACGGCGTTCAGCGATTCCGCGGTGAGCGGCTCGCCGCGCTCGGCCATGGCGTGGGCCTCGCGCTCGAACTCGGCAAACATGGTCTGGCGGAACACCGTGGTCCGGAAGTTCTCCAGCAGCTGCGCGATGAGGAAGGCCTGCGCGTTTTTGTCGTCCGCGTAGCGCTCCAGGAGCTCCATCAGCACCAGGCACTCGTTGATGGTGGAGGCCACCTCGGCCACAAACAGCGAATACTCCGCTGTGGTATAGGGCTGCGCGGCGTTGGAGTAATAGCTGTGCATGGAATGGCCCATCTCGTGCGCGATGGTCAGCAGCGAATCCAGGCTGGGATGATAGTTCATCAGCACGAAGGGATGCGAATCATACGTGCCCCACGAGTACGCCCCGGCAGACTTGCCCGCGTTCTCGAACGGGTCGATCCAGCGCTCTTCGCGCGCCTGCCTCAGCACCGCCTGGTAGTCCGCGCCCAGCGGCTTCAGGCAGTCGATCATCAGCTCGTAGGCCTCGTCGAAGGGCAGGCTGATGTCGAAGCCCTCCACGGCGGGCACGTACACGTCCTCCATGCCCATGTCGGAGACGCCGATCTGCTCTCCCTTGCGCGTCATGTACTGGCCCAGCTTGTCCACATGGCGGTGAACCGCCTCGATAAGGCTGGTATACACGGCCTCCGGCACGGCGTCCGGGAACAGCCGGGCTTTCAGCGCGCTCTCGTGCTTTGCCGCGCGCGCGTAGAACACATCGCCCTTCACCGAAGCGCCGTAGATGGCCGGAATGGTGGCGGCATACGCCTTATGGGTTTCGTACATGGCCGTGAAGGCCGCGCGGCGCACGTCCCGGTTGCGGCTCATCATCAGCGGAATGTAGCTGGAATGGGTGAGCTCGACGGGCTTTCCGTCCTCGCCCGGCACCGCGGGAAACTTCATGTCCGCGTCGCACAGCATGGAGTAGATGGTGTCCGGGGCCGCGCCCATGTCGCCGGTCATGGCGACGAGGCGCTCTTCCGCGGCGCTCAGCGTGTGCGGGCGCTGACGCTCGGTCTCCTCCAGCAGCACGCGATAGTCCTCGAAGCCGGGCGTCTGAACGGCCTTTTCGATGTAGCCGGCGGGCTGGGCGAGCAGCTCGGGCTGCCCGAACGACTGGGCGGTTCCCGCGCGCACCATAAGCGCCTGCGCGCGTTCGGCGAGCGCCTGGTATTCGGAAAGACGGTTGTCCTCGTCGCGTTTCATGCGGGCATAGGTGAACAGGCTTCCGCTCAGGCGATTGATGCGCGTCATGGCGTCCAGCGCTTCGCGAAGCGTGTTCAGGTCGCCCAGTTTGCCTTCATAAGCCGGGAACGCCTCGAGCAGGCGGCTGGCCTCGGCGTAATCGGCCTCCCACGCCTCGCGGGTGGGATAGATGTCTTCCAGCTTCCAGGTATTGCGCGGCTCGATCTCGCCGCGCTCGGGGATGCGTTCGCTCATGTCAACGGCTCCTTTTGCTCGATTGATCCGGCGGGCGTCGCCGCGCCTTCACACGCTTCCATTATACTAAGCCCCGGCCGCGAAGTCAACGCCAAACCGCGGGGCGTCAGGGCTGACTCATTTAAAAAGCAGTCCGATAAATTGGAGTTTGGCGAAGCGATAAAACCTTGCCTTCCCCTTCGAGGGGAAGGTGCCTCGTGAGAGGCGGATGAGGTGTTAGCCCGGCTCTTTGCTGTCTATCGCAATAGGATGCTGGTCGCGACGATAACACCTCATCA
>JAFZRB010000045.1 GCA_017620115.1 Clostridia bacterium
CCGATGGTAAAGGGATGGCCTTTGTGGCTGGCAGGTTTGGCGTAGGGGAACAGCGCCATCAGCGCGGCGGCGTTTTCATTGGTCAGAGGGCAGCGTTTGAGGCCGTCCTGGCAGTCGCCGGCAAACTGTTCCGCCCCGGCTCCCGAGACCAGCAGTATCTTGCGGCCCGTATCGTCCCGCGCGATGGCGCACACGGTGCCTTCGGCCTCATCAGGGGAATTGGGGTATACGTACATACCCTGCGCCGCGGCGCGTTTCATGAATTCATCTTTTATGCTCATTATAGCTCCTCCTGCTCAGTTCATATTCGCCGCGGTGATACGGACGCGCCGCCGCGGCAATCGTTCATGGTGTGTCTTCCAAAACCCCGAAGCGCGTTTGCGCACGGAAACCCACTTCAACGCGCCGTCAGAATGAGCGAATGATATCCTCGTTCATCCGGCGGATGATCTCCGTCGCCAGCCGCACGCCGCTGCGGAAATCCGACAGGGAGGCGATGCCGTAGTGGCTGTGGATATAGCGCACGGGCATTCCGATGACGATGCAGGGGATGCCCAGGCCTGAGAGGTGAATGGGCGCGCCGTTGGTGGCGCCGCCGGAACGCACGGCCTCCTGCGCCGGGATACCCAGCTCCTCCGCCAGATCCAGCGCCCAGCGCTGAAACCGGGGATTGGTGATCATGCGGGAGTCGATGTGGCGCAGCATGGGCCCCTTGCGGAGGGCGGTCTGCGACAGCCAGGGCTCCACCCCCGTGTCGTCCGCGGGGGAGCCCTCAAACACGATGGCGATCTGGGGCTTCACGCGCCGCGCGGTGACGACGGCGCCGCGGCAGTTCATTTCCTCCTGGGAGGCCATCGCGCCCACCACGTCCACCGCCAGCGCTTCGTCGTTCAGCGCCGCCAGGGTCGCCTGGATGGCGGCGCAGCCCAAGCGGTTGTCGAAGGCCTTGCCGATCATGATGTCGTGCTTCTCGTCGTATTCAAAGGTCACGTCCGGCGCGGCCGGCGCGGCGATCCGGATGCCATAGGCCTCCCGCGCTTCCTCCGGGCTGGACGCGCCCACGTCGATGGCCATTTCCTCCAGGGCGGGCATGCGGTTTTTCTCGGCGTCGGTCATGAAATGCGGCGGTTTGGCCGTGGTGATGCCGGAGATGAGGCTGCCGTCGCGGGCGCGCACCCTGACCTTATGGGCGGGGATGTTGCTGTTCACCCAGCTGCCCAGGGGCAGGAATTTCAGCGTGCCGTTGGGCCGGATGGCCTGCACCATGAAGCCCAGCTCGTCCGAATGGGCGTCCAGCTGGATGATGGGCTTGCCGCCGGTGTTGGCTTTCCGGTAGATATACAGGTTTCTCAGGGAATCCTCCTCGATGCGGGCGTCCTGCGGGGCGTAGCGCCGGGCGACGGCGAGCACGTCGTCCTCGAAGCCGGAGGGGCCGAACGCGTTGGAGAAGTCGGCGATCATTTGAAGCTCATTCATCGTTGTACCTCACTTTCTTCCGGGCAGCGGAGCGCGCCGGAACGCCTCCATAAAATCGGCGATGTAGCGGGCGCAGGCGTCCAGCATGTCGCGGCCCCAGGCCTCGGTGGCCCGGCTGGGGTGATCGGGGCCGATCCAGCCGTTGTCGGAGATTTCCGTCACCGGCCGCACCATGGGAATCTCCACGCCCTTGTAGCGCACCGTTTTGAAGCCGGTGGATTCGATCTCGTCGGAGACGGGCTTCAGGCGCATGTCCTCCACCTGGCTCCAGTCCACCAGGCCGGGATCCACGGCCAGCACGCCGGCGGTTTCCTCCGCGCCGCCGTGACCGCCCTTCCAGGCGGGGTTCAGATCCCAGGCCATGAGCCACCAGTTCATCTGCGCCAGCAGGCAGCCCTGCCGGGACAGTTCCAGCGCCACCCGATCCAGCACGGGCACGTTGCCGCCGTGCCCGTTCAGCACCACGAACCGGCGCGCGCCGTGGGCCTTGTAGCCCTGCGTCAGCCTGGTGAACACCGCGTAGAGGGTATCCTGGCCCAGCGACACGGTGCCGGGATACTCGATCTGGCTGTCGCACGCGCCGAAGGGGATGATGGGGGCGATGGCCACGTCGGTCAGCGGCTCGATCAGCTCCAGCAGTTTTTGAGGGATCAGCGTATCGGTGCCCAGGGGCAGATGCTTTCCGTGGCATTCGATGCTTCCCACGGACAGCAGCACGATGTCGTTCTTTTCAAAGTAGTCCTTGGCCTGCGGCCAGGTCATGTTGGCCAGCCTCATGAGCTTTCCTCCCTTATGGCCTTCTATCGGCGCGCCCGCGCCTGTTTGCGGTATCATTATAGCATAAAACGGGGGCGCTGAACAAGTATGGATATGCCGGAATGCGGCTCGTTTTGCCCAATGATTTTTGACGGGATTGAGTATTGAAAAAGATGTATAAATATCATATAATAATGGCATGGCGGCCCGGCGGACGCCAATACGCGATTCGAGGTGAAGATACAATATGGATGAGATCATTTCCGGCAACGTCAATCGCAATTCCTGCCCAAGCGATCTGCGCATCACCGATATCCGCTTCACGGACGTGGTTGGCGCACCCATGCACTGCACGCTGATGAAAATCTATACCAATCAGGGCATCGTTGGCCTGGGCGAGGTGCGCGACGCCTCCAACCGGGTGTTCGCGGAGATGCTCAAGAGCCGCCTGATCGGCGAAAATCCCTGTAATGTTGAGAAACTGTTCCGGCGCATCAAGCAGTTTGGCTATCACGCCCGGCAGGCCGGCGGCGTGTGCGCCGTGGAGGTGGCGCTGTGGGATCTGGCGGGCAAGGCGTACGGCGTGCCGGTCTACCAGATGCTGGGCGGCAAGTACCGCGACAGGATCCGCATCTACTGCGACACCGACGTATCCGGCAAGCACACCGGCGCCGACATGGGCCGCGCGCTGAAGGAGCGCATGGAAAAGGGCTTCACCTTCCTCAAGATGGATCTGGGCCTGGGCGAGCTGTTCGGCGAGCCGGGCACCATCTGCGCGCCGCTGGGCCTCATCGAGGAGATGCACGAGGCCGGCCGCAGGGCCCGCGAGGCGAAAACCGTCGAGGAGAAGCGCTACTGGCGCAACCGCAGCTACGACTGCAACAACATCCCGCATCCTTTCACCGGCATTCACCTCACCGAAAAGGGCTTTGACATGCTCGAACAGTATGTGAAGGAAGTGCGCGACGTCATCGGCTACGAGATTCCGCTGGCCATCGACCACTTCGGCCACATCGGCGTGGAGGACTGCATAAAGCTCTGCCGCCGCATCGAGAAATACAACATCGCATGGGCGGAGGACATGATTCCCTGGCAGTATACCGACCAGTACGTGCGCCTCTCGAACGCCACCACCATCCCGATCTGCACCGGCGAGGATATCTACCTGGCCGAGGGCTTCGAGCCGCTCCTGCAGGCGCGCGGCGTGTCGGTCATCCATCCGGATATCCTCTCCAGCGGCGGCATCCTGGAGAACAAGCGCATCGGCGACCTGGCGCAGCGCCACGGCGTGGCCATGGCCGTGCACATGGCTGAGAGCCCGGTGTCGGCCTACGCCTGCGTGCACAGCGTGGCCGCCACGGAGAATTTCTACGTGCTGGAGAATCATTCCGTCGATGTGCCCTGGTGGAACGACATGACCCTCGGCACCCCCGCGCGGATCGTCGAGAACGGCTTCATCACCGTGCCGGATAAGCCCGGCCTCGGCGTGGACGACTACAACGACGAAGTGCTGCGCGAGCACCTCGATCCCAAATACCCCGTGATGTGGGCGGAGACCAGCCAGTGGGACGACGTCTACTCGCACGACCGGCTTTGGAGCTGACGCGGCATGGAGAAGAAGACCATCATCATCACAGACCTGCGCACGCAGGAGGCCCGCGACGCGCTGTCGTATTTCGCGGCGCAAGGCTGGGAGGCCGTCGCCGTGCCGGAGGATGTGCGCCTGTGGGACGAGGCGGCGCTGTCGGCCTTCGCCGCGGCGCATGAGGAAAGCCTGGCGGCGGTGATTCATCCCGCGCCGCCGCTCATCTCCTGCGGCTTTGAGGAAGCCGACGAGGACATGTTCGCGCGGGCCGGCAACGAGGGCGCCGTCGCGGCATGGTGCGTCACGAAGGTGTTCGGCGGCGTTTTCCGCGGAAAGGGCGACGGCGTTATCATCTATCTGAACAGCATTCACGCCGAAAAGCCCGTGGGCCGCGGGTTCCTGTTCAGCGCGAACTGCGCCGCGGTTCAGATGCTGCAGCGCGAAGCCAATCAGGACTACGGCCCGGACGGCGTGCGCACCTTTTTCGTGCAGCGCGGCGTCTCGCCGGACGACCCGGACGGCAGGAGCGACGTGTCCCCGCTGTATTACGGCGTGGATCTGCGCTATGCCAGCCGGCGCATGCCGGAGCGAGGCAGCCTCAACGAGCTGCTGGCCTTCCTGACGACGCCGGGGGCCGCGCCGCTCATGGGAGCCGACCTGCGCGCCGACGGCGGCATGACCATGTACTACGGCCACCGTCGCAGAGTGGAAGGCAGGGATTACTTTGAACGGAAGAAGTGAGGATCGCGTCGCGCTGGTGACCGGCGGCGGCAAGGGCGTAGGCGCGGGCGTGGCGCGCGTGCTGTGCGGCGCGGGCATCCGCTGCTGCGTGAACTGCAACTCGAATCCCGCTATGGCGGAGGAAACCGTGGCGGCCATCCGGGCGGCGGGCGGCGAGGCGTTCGCGTATCAGGCAGACGTGTCCGATCCCGCGCAGGTGCGGGCCATGGTGGACGCGGTCGTCGAACGCTACGGGCGGCTGGATATCCTGGTGAACAACGCCGCCATGCAGCCCAACAAATACATCGACGAATACGACGCGGCCGCGCTTCAGAGGCTGTGGAGCATCAACATCGGCGGCTACTGGCGCTGCGCGAAGGCCGCCATCGGGCACCTGCGCCGGAGCCCCGCCGGACGCATCGTAAATATGTGCTCGATTCACGCCAACCGGCCGACCTGCTTCGACGCGGGCTATTCCATGACCAAGGGCGCCATCCGCATGTTTACACGCGAGCTGGCGCTGGAGCTGACCCGCGACGGCATCACCGTGAACGCCATCACCCTGGGCGGCTGCCGGATCGAGTTCAAGACCGGTCGGCCCAAATGGGATATGCAGACGCCGCTGGACGTGATCAATCCCGCGCTGCGCGGCGTGAACCGCCTGGTCGAACCGGCCGACGTGGGCGAGACCATCCTGTTCCTCTGCAGCGACAGGGCCGCGGCCATCACCGGCGACTGCATACGGATCGACAGGGGACTCGTGCTGGTATAAACGCAGACGACAAGAAAAGGAGCGGTACTATGTTTTTCAATGATCGCGAGACCATCATTCGCCTCACGCCGGAATGGAAGGGCGAGCGCCTGCCGGACGGCCGCCCGAAGGTGAGCGCGGACGTGCTCCGGCGCATGCGGAACATCACCTTTGAGGAAGCCTGGGGCCCGCTGTGGGGGCTGGGCTACCGCAACAACTGGGAATGCAATTTCAAGATGACCGCCGGGCGCAACGTGCTGGTGGGCCGCGCCGTCACGGCCGTTATGGTGCCGAAACGCCCCGACCTGGACGCGGCGCTGATGGACATCGGCAAGAACGAAGAGGGGCACAAGGGCTTCTACAACCAGTGGGTGATCGACAATCTGGTTGAGGACGACGTGGTGGTCGTCGATCTGTACGACAAGATCTTCGAAGGCACCTATGTGGGCGGCAACCTTTCCACCGCCATCCGCACGCGCACGAAGAACGGCGGCGCGGTCATCTGGGGCGGCGTCAGGGACCTGCAGCAGATCGTGGAAATCGAGGGCCTGCAGATCTACTACCGCGGCGTCGATCCGACCGGCATCGGCAACTGCTCCATGACCAGCTACAACGGCCCCTGCCGCATCGGGCAGGCCATCTGCATGCCGGGCGACGTGGTGCTGGGCACCATGAGCGGCGTGATATTCATTCCGCCGCAGCACGCCGAAATGGTCGTCGAGCGCGCCGAGAAGAACCACGTGCGCGACATCTTCGGCTTCGACCGCCTCAAGAGCAAGACCTACACCACCGCCCAGATCGACACCGCCTGGACGGCGCCCATGTGGGAGGATTTCGTGAACTGGTTCAACACCGATCCCCGCGCGGAGGAGTACCGCCACCTCTCCTGGGACAAGGAGCTGGAGGACGCGCGCGAGAAGGAAAAGGAGAAGAACGACGCCTCTTCGCAGGTGAGGCTGTGATTCGCCGGGCGCCGTCGCTTGTGAGCGGCGGCGCCCGCGTCTTGCCACAGCGGGGCCATAATTGTAAAATATGACAGAAAAAGCGGCGGCGCTTTCGGCTAAAATTTCATTAAGAGCAATGGATGATGAGGACAAGGCGGAAAACCGCAATGAATGACAGAAATGTGCGCGGGAATTGCTTGTACTTTAACATGCGCTATGATATACTATTACAGGTTTTGAATGTGTAAAGAAGCGACGTATACAGTCGAAGGGGGAAGACGCGCCGCGTGCGCGCGCCCTGTTGTGGAAAGGTGGACTGTTCCCATGACCCAAAGCATCGGCCGGCCGCAGGCGAAGAAGAAAAAGACGGGCGTCGGCGCGACCAAACGGCAGCTGGCCTATCTCTCCATGGTGCTGCCCGGCGTCATCTTTCTGCTGTTGTTCAACTATCTGCCCATGCCCGGCATCATCCTGGCCTTCAAGAACTACATGATGAAGGTCGCTCCGAAGGGTTCTCTCATCAGCAATACGTTCCTTTACAGCCTGTTCACCAGCGAGTGGAACGGCATCAAGAACTTCACGTATCTGCTGAAGGAAGCGCCTATGCTGCTCAGGAACACAGTGGGCTATAACCTGCTGTTCATGGTGGTGGGTTTGTTTCTGCAGGTGGGTCTGGCGGTCATCATCAACGAGCTGCGCAACCGCAGAACCGCCAAGGTGTACCACACCATCATGTTCATGCCCTACTTCATCAGCTGGATCGTGGTCATGTACGCGCTGTACGCCATCATCGGCGACAAGGGCTTCATCAACCAGATGCGCACCGAGCCCATCCGCTTCTACGCGGGAGCCGCGCGCAAGTTCTGGCCGTTCTTCTTCCTGATCGCGCAGATCTGGAAGTACACCGGCCAGGGCTCCATCATCTACCTGGCCACCATCACGGGCCTTGACGAGCAGCTCTACGAGGCCGCCGCCATCGACGGCGCGGGCAAGTGGAAGCAGCTGATGTACATCACCATCCCGCAGCTGATGCCCGTCATCGTGATGCTGCAGATCCTGGCCATCGGCCGCATCTTCAACGGCGACTTCGACATGTTCTACACCCTGCCCAACGGCTCGGGTTCTTTGAAGCAGGTGACCACCACCATCGACGTGTACGTCTACAACACGCTGAAGGCGGGCAACCTGCGCAACTCCTTCGGCTACGCCAGCGCGGCGGGATTCTTCCAGTCCGTCGTGGGCTTCGTGCTGATCCTGATCACCAACCTGATCGTGCGGCGGCACCAGCCCGAGATGGCGCTGTTCTGAGAGGGGAGGGAGAAACATGGCGAAAAAGAATGACAGCCTGGCCAACAACCTGATCTCCAAACGGGCCAATCTCATCCTGAACATCATCCTGCTCGTCGGGTGCTTCCTCACCATCATGCCGCTGTGGCTGATCGTGAGCGCGTCGCTCACAGATAACTCCGCGCTGACGCAGTACGGCTATCGCATGTGGCCCATGAAGTTCTCTACGCTGGCCTATACCTATCTGTTCCAGAGCGGCTCGATCATCGTCACCGCCTACAAGAACACCATCATCGCCACCGTCGTGGGCACGGTGCTCGCGACCGTGACCGTGGGCCTGTACGCCTACGCGCTGTCTCGCCCGGATTTCAAATACCGCCGCTTCTTCACGTTCTTCTCGTTCTTCACGATGCTGTTCGGCGGCGGCATGGTTTCGTACTACGCCATGATGCGCATGGTGCTGGGCCTGAAGGATACCGTGTGGGCGCTGTTCCTGCCCATGTCTTTCTCGGCCTACTGGGTCATCATCATGAGAACGTTCTACACCTCGAACGTGCCGGAATCGCTGATCGAGTCCGCCCGCATCGACGGCTCGGGCGAGTGGCGCACGCTGGTCCAGATCGTGACCCCGCTGGCTATTCCGGGCTTCGCCACGGTGGCGCTGTTCAGCGCTATCGGCATCTGGAACGACTTCCGCCAGTGCCTGCTGCTCAACGACTCGTCCTATTACTACAACCTGCAGTACACCATCTACCAGACCATGAACAACCTGCAGTTCATGAAGGAGAACGCCTCGAAGATGGGCGGCGCGAACGTGTCGAACCTGCCCACTGAGAGCTTCCGCATGGCCATGGCCGTAGTCACCGTGGGCCCGATCATCCTGGCCTACCCCTTCTTCCAGCAGTACTTCATCAAGGGCCTCACGGTGGGCGCGGTGAAGGGCTGATTCCATTCGTACCCCGGGGGAACGGTTCCCCTAAAAATATACGAGGAGGAAACTCACATGCGTAAACTGGTTTCTCTCATGCTGGCGCTGGTGCTGGTCATCGGCGTCATGCCCATGGCGATGGCCGATGATGTTTACACCATCGACTGCTACTGGGTCGGCAACGGCGACAACACCGCCATCCGCGAAGGCGTTGAGGCCGCGATCAACGAGTACATCGAGCCGCTGATCGGCGCCAACATCTCCTTCCACATCGTTGGCTGGGGCGATTGGAACGACAAGGCCATCAACGCCCTGCAGTCCGGCGAGAAGATGGACATGATCTTCACCGCTGACTGGGAAGGCTATATGCTGGAAGTCTCCGGCGGCCTGCTGCTGCCTCTGGACGACCTGGTGGCCGAGTACGGCGCTGGCATCACCTCCACCCTGCCCCAGACCTTCCTGGACGGCGTCCGCGTGAACGGCGTGCTGTACGGCATCCCCACCAACAAGGAGCTGTGCGTGCCCTGCGGCGTGATCATCAACAAGACCGCCGCCGCCGAGATCGGCTGGGACATGGTTCGCGACGATCCCACCATCACCTGCCTGGCCGACCTGGAGCCCTGGCTGGCCAAGTATAAGGAAGCCCATCCCGATCAGTATCCCTACCTGATGGACGGCACCAACGGCCGCTGGCCCGATGAGCCCTGGCTGCCCGATTCCCTGATGAGCGACTACGGCATCTCCATGAAGATGTGCCCCGAAGAGGACGGCACCTTCGACGAGACCATCTACTCTATCTATGACACCGACGAGCAGGCCGAGCACATCGCCCTGATGTACAAGTGGGGCCAGGCCGGCTACATCTCTCCCGACCAGTCTCTGACCAGCTTCGACTACAACGGCACCTTCGGCGCCGGCAACTTCCTGGCCTTCGCTCAGCCCCTGAAGGGCAACAACATCAAGGGCAACGAGATGTACGAAGCCAACAAGACCACCGAGTTCGAGTATGACGAGATCACCATGCAGCCCAAGGCTGTCGTGACCGTGCATGCCGGCGGCTCCATGTTCGGCATCCCGGTGACCTCTCAGAACCCCGAGAAGGCCATGCAGTACATCAACCTGATGCACTCCGACGCCACCCTGGTCAACCTGATGCTCTTCGGCAAGGAAGGCGTCAACTACACCAAGGTCAACGACCAGCAGGTTGAGCTGATTGGCGACGCCAACTGGTATGGCGTGCACGGCGGCGCCTGGACCGTGGGCAACACCATGCTCCAGTACGTGCTGACCAGCGAGGATCCCGAGAAGAACGCGCTGCTGCAGAGCTATGCCAACGACGCCGTTCCCACCGCCTCCCTGGGCTTCCGCTTCGTGAGCGACAACGTGGTTGACCAGCTGGCCGCTGTGAACAGCGTTATCAAGGAGTACGCCAGCCCGCTGAACTGCGGCACTGTGGATCCCGAGGATCCTGACATGGGCCTCGAAGCCCTGCGCGCTGCCCTGCATGACGCTGGCATCGACGAAGTCATCGCCGAGGTTCAGACTCAGTATGACGCCTGGAAGGCCGCTCAGTAATCGCAAAACGAGCGTATAAAAACCGGGGGCGCAAGCCCCCGGTCAGACTGCAAAATCCGAGGTTAAGGCCTCGGATTTTGTCATATAAAAGAGTTAAAAATCAATAAAATCAACATTCAAGGGCGATTTATGGTATAATACAGGCAGAAGCAGTGAGCCTGTTATGGATCAGAAATGAAGCTCTGGGAATTAACGCCTGAGCGGTGGATCGATTATATCCCGGTGTGATACAATCATTCAGAAAACAACCGTTTCGGACTGATCTGAAAAACAGATCATTTGAAGCCTGAATTGAACAGCGGTGAGGGTTGCCGTGGATTTTGGTCGTCTCCTTCTGTTTCCCGGGCCAATTAAATACAGGAGGTATCCCATGGATATTTATCGTACATGTCCGACATTGGAAAGTGAAAAGTTTCTCTTCAGGCTGGTGAAGGATGAAGATTGTGACGACTTGCTGAAAGTTTACAGCGATAAAAACGCATTGCCGTTCTTCAACAGTGATAATTGCAACGGGGACAATTTTTACTATGCGACAAAAGAAAGAATGCTTGAAGCGATTAACTTCTGGAAAACAGCTTATGATAACGGTTGGTTTGTAAGGCTTTCCGTTGTCGATAAATCAGTGTCAAGCGTGATCGGTACGGTTGAATTATGCCTGAGGGTATCAGAAGATCGTTTTAATCATATGGGAATCCTAAGAGTGGATGTGAGAAGTGATTATGAAAGAGAAGACGCCTTATATGATATTTTCTCACTTATCACACCGAAGCTTGAAGAAATGCTGGGATGCCATGGAGTGCTTACAAAAGCTCCGATTTATGCGGTTGAACGAATCAACGCCATTCAGAAAGCGGGTTTCAGTCAATCGGAACATCTGTTGATCGGCAATAACGGATATGCCTATGACGGATACTGGACAGTCGGATAATACCGGCCCACCTTGATTCCCGGGGACAAAGCTGTAAGAGCAAAATATACGTTTGGAGGGAAGAAGCATGACATTAAAGGCGATTCACCAGATTCTCAGGGATACCGATTATGTCCACACCGGCGGCTCAGCCGAAGAGCTGCACGTGGCGGAATACCTCAGGGCGCGCGCCGAAGCCCTTGGAGCGGAGGCGCGTCTGGAGGCGTTCCCCGTCGCCATGTCAACCATGCGCGCCGCCTCGCTCACAGCCGACGGCCGCGCCGTCCCCTGCGAAGGCTATCGCTGCTGCGGCAGCGGCGAAATCGAAGCGCCTCTCTGCTATCTGCCGAACACGGATCCCGCCTCGCTTACCAAAGTGAAGGGCAAAATCGTGCTGCTGGATTCCGGGCTCAGGTATTTCGTGTATCATGACCTGCTGGACAATGGCGCGCTGGGATTCATCACCTACGACGGCAACGTCAACTTCCGCGACAACGACATCGACGAACGCGAGCTGCGCGGCTACGTGGCCACGGGCCGCAAGGCGCTCAGCGTGAACGTCAACGCCAAGGAGGCCCTGAAGCTGGTCAAAGACGGCGTAAAGACCGTGCGCATCGCCGTCAGCCAGGATGAATACGAGGGCGAATCGCATAACGTGATCGCTGAACTGCCCGGCGCGACCGACGAATGGATCGCGCTCACCGCGCATTACGACACCGTGCCGCTCTCCCGCGGTTCCTACGACAACATGTCCGGCTGTATCGGCCTCATGGAGATTCTGGAGGCCATGAAAGCCGGCGCGCCGCATCGCTATGGCCTGCGCTTTGTGTTCTGCGGGAGCGAGGAACGCGGCCTGCTGGGCTCGAAGGCGTATGTGCAGGCCCACGAGGCGGAGCTGAATAAGATCGTTCTGAACATCAACCTCGACATGATCGGCTCCATCATGGGCCGCTTCATCGCCTGCGTCAGCGCCGAGGAGGCGCTGGCCGGCTACATCCGCTATTTCGCGGCGCAGCGCGGCTGGGGCATCGACGTGCGCACCGGCGTGTATTCCAGCGACTCGACGCCCTTCGCTGACAAAGGCGTGCCCGCCGTGTCCTTCGCGCGCCTCGCGCCGCCCACCCAGTCCAACATCCACAGCCGCTACGATACCATGGCGCTGCTCTCCGAAGAGCAGCTGCGCCAGGACAGCGGGTTCGCCGCGGCGTTCACCGCGGGAATGGCGGACGCCGTGAAGTGCCCGGTCAAGCGCGAGATTCCCGAAAAGATTCGCGGCGAGCTGGACGAATACCTCAACCGCAAGCGGAAGGACTGACGGTTCAAACCCATCGGTGGCAGGCGCGGGGACCCACCCACGCCTGCCGCCGTTTTGGATGTGATAGAAGAGAGAGGCCCGATTACAGCGCTTCCAAAATCCGCCGCTTTTCCACGATGGGGGAGGCCGCGAAGCAGGTGGCGTGATCCACGCCCATGCGCGCGCCGCGGGCGACGCTCAGCGCTTCGTAATAGCGCAGGTATTTGAAGCTGGTCGAGTGCTCGGCCAGCCACAGCTCCTTAATGGCTTCTTTCCACACGGGGAAGGCTTCCGTCACGTCGAACCAGAAGTACGGCGAAAAGCCCGGTTCGTCCTCCCAGTTTTCGGCGCACATGAACTGCCGGATGGGCGCGCGCGGCAGCGGATTCTCCGCCGTGGCCTCCGGGTGCTCGAAGGTGGCCAGCGAGGCGTAGAAGATGGCGTTTTCCGTGAGGCGGTGGGCGGCTTCATGATCCTTATGGAGGCTGTTCTTCCAGTGATACAGTACGGCCTCCGCGTGATACTCCCGCATGATCCGCGCCAGCCGCAGCTCGATTTCCTTACCGGCGTACAGCTCGCCGTCCGGCACGTCCAGAACGACGGATTCACCGCCGATCTTTTTTGCAAATTTCGCGGCGCATTCCACGTTGTAGGCGCGGAAGTCGGACTGCGTCCAGCCGGCGGGCGTGCCGCGCTCCCCGGCGGTCAGGTCGACGATGACGACCCTGTCGCCGCGCATGGCCTGCTTGGCCAGCAGCATGCCGCAGGTGAGCTGGGCGTCGCCCGTGTGCGCGCCTACGGCCATGATGGTCTTGCTCATGTGTCGTTTCCTCCCTTTCCCGATAAATCGAGCGTCATGATGCTGAACTGCCGCACGGGCCGCATGCCCGCGCCCCGGTAGATCTTCTGCGCGTGGTTGTCGGCGCCGGTGAACAGCGTGGAGAACGCCGCGCCTTCATCCACAAACGCCTGCATCAGCAGGTTGAACAGCACGGTGGCGATGCCGCGCCGCTCGAACAGCGGGTCGGTGCAGATGCCGGTAAACCAGCCGCGCCCGCTCTTCTGCTTATCAACCGGGCCGGTGAAGCCCACGACGCGCCCGTCGCTCACCGCGGCCAATATGACGCGCGGCCCGGCGGGGCGGATGCCGTCGGCCCACATGCGGCTGTCCGCGTTGGGCTCGTTTCTGAGCCACGCAGCGGTCTCCGTGCGCAGCACGTCGCGCCAGTAGTCGCTGCCCACGCGGTCGCACATGCCGTCGAAGTCGGCCATGAGGCGCGCGTCGTAGGGGCCGGTTTGAATGCCCTCCCGCGCGAGCTTTTCGCGCAGGGCCGCCACGCCCTCCGGCATGCTGTAATCCGCGAGGTTTATGTACATGCTCACCTCGTCGTGCCGCCGCTCAAAACCGCGATGGCCGAAGAAGCCGAAGCCCGCGCAGCCGTTGTCCAGGCCGGGCATGTTGTTGTGGTCGTGTCCGGGCGTGCCGGGAATGCGCCAGTCCAGGTTCACGGGGTTGAGGCTGGAAACGGACAGCGCCGCCGCGCCGCGCGATTTCATCCGCGCTATGAGCGCCTGGAGCAGCGCCGCGCCGACTCCCTGCCCTCGGCGGGCCGGATCGACCAGAATGACCGTCAGGTACGCCTGGCCGGGGCGGCTGAGCCTGAACGTGCCTGGCGCGACGCCGTGGATGAAGCCGGCGACCTGGCCGCTTACCTCAGCCACGAGCAGGTTTTCCGGCTCGCAGCCCTCGCCGTCGACGAACTTGCGGCGGAAATAGTCCTCCGTGAGGGGATAGTAGAGCACCTCGCCCGCGTTCACGCAGGCGTTCCAGATGCGGATGACCTGATCGAGGTCGTCCGCGCGCATGGGACGGATGAGCATGTCAAAACCTCCGTTCGATGGATGTCTGCTTCTCCGGTTTTACGATCGCTCTGTCGCACAGCGCCAACAGCGCGGGCAGCAGCGTGAGAATGAGAAATACGGAAATCGCCGCGCCGCGGGAGAGCAGCAGGCCGATGGATGAGATATAGTAGATACTGCACGCGCGGCCCACGATGTAGCCCGCGGTGACGAGGATCACGCCGGAGGTGAGTATGGTGGGCATGGCCCGGCTCATCGCTTCGGAGAGCGCGTCCTCCACGGCATGGCCGCCGCGGCGCAGCGCGCGGTACTGGTCGCTCAGCAGGATCCCGTAGTCGATGGTTGCACCCATCTGGATGGCCACGCAGATGAGGTAGCACATGAAAAAGATACCATCCGCCCGCGAGAGCGCCACGTTGATCCAGATGGATCCCTCGATGACGAACACCAGGATGAGGGGCAGGATCACCGCCCGGAAGGACAGCGCCACGATGAGGAATATGGCCAGCAGCGTGATGAAGTTCACCCTCATGAGATCGCCCTGGAAGGCCGCCGCGATGTCGTAGGTGGACATGGGCCCGCCGGTGATGTAGAAGTCGTCGCCGTACACGCCGCGCACCGCGTCCCCGATCTCGCCGATCACCCGCCGCAGGCTCGGCGTGTCCGTGGTACGGAAGGTCAGCTCGACCAGCATGCGGGCGTAATGGGGGCCGTTGAAAGCGGATTGGGCGGCGGCGAGGGTGTTTTGCAGCGCCGCGATCTCCTCGTTGCCCTCGGCCAGCGCGCCCGCCTCGCTCAGCAGCCGGTCGGCGCGCACGCTGGTTCCGTAGCCCTGCGCGGCGAAATAGAGCGTCACCGCAAGGGCGCTCTGCCCGGTCAGCTCCGCCACGTCCTGCGGGGTGTAGTATTCCAGCGCTGCCGCTCCGGCGGTGACCATGGCGGTGATTTCCCCGACGGCCGGCTCGTCGCCGCCGTAATAGATTCTTTTCAGCTTTTCCACCAGCGCGCGCTGGCGGTCGTAGTCCTCGTCGGTGTCGCCGCCGGGCACCAGCAGCACCAGCGGATTCGACGACCCGAACACGGCGCTGATTCGCGCGCTGTCGCCGCCGCGGGTGGACTGGCCGTTGTCGGTGAAGGTGAAAAGGCGCGTGGTCTGCAGCGAAGCCCCGCCCAGCACCGCCAGGATGAGCGCCGCCGCGACGACGCCCCTGAACCGGTATACGAACCGGGCCAGATGCGCGCCGCCCAGCCGGAAGGGCTTATGGCGCGTGCGCGCGAGACCTTTTTCAAAGACGAGCGTCACGGCGGGCATCAGCAGGAACACGCCCAGCATGCTGATGAGAATGCCCTTTGTGAGCACCAGCCCGATGTCGAAGCCGATGGTGAAGCTCATGAACAGCAGCGACAGCAGGCCCGCCGCCGTGGTGAAAGCGCTGGAGGCGATGCGCATAAAGCACTGGATGAGCGCTTCGGTCATGGCGTCGATGGGGGAGCGCCCCTCCTCCGCCAGGCCGTTCCAGACGTGAAGCAGCATGATGGCGTAATCGATGGAGAGGGCCAGCTGCAGTATGGCGCTCACGGCGAATGTGATGAAGGATACGTCCGGGAAGATGAAGTTCGTGCCCATGTTGATGAGGATGGACACGGCCAGCACGATGAGGATCACCAGCGGCTCCAGCCAGGCGCGGGAGGTGAGCAGCAGCACGATGAGCACCACCGCCACGGAGATGGCCATTACCCGCGGGATCTCCGCGCCGACGCTGCGCTGCAGATCGAGGGAGGAAGCCGCCGAGCCGCCCACGGCGTATTCGCCCGCCTCCGGGAACATGCCCCGAAGCCGGGTGACCAGCGCCGCGGCGTCGCATTCGTTCAGCGTGAGCGTGACCAGCTGATAAGTCGCGTCGTCTTTCTCGCGCACGTCCGTTTCGGGGTCGTGCCGGGCGATGCTCACCTCGTCCAGCGCGCTCATGGCCCGGACGCAGGTGTCCAGCGTCTCGCCTTCCAGATCGCGGAACATCACGCGCAGCTGCTCGCTTGAGCCGAATTCCTCCTGCATGACGGAGAGCGCGCGGCGGGTCATGGTGTCCTCGCTGAGATAGCGCGTCAGGTCGTAGTTGATGCGGGTCTTGCCGATCAGCGTCACGCTGACGGCGGCCAGAACGAGCACGGCGACGAGGATGGCCGTGCGGAAGCGCACGATGCCCGCGGCGATTTTGCGTTTGATCTCCATCATATCGCAAGCCCTCTCGGTTTGTCCGTTTGTTGCACAAGTAGATTATACAGTCCCCGCGCCGCGCGGTCAATCCCGCGCGCGGCAGTTTTTTGCGTTGCAATTAAGAAAGGCGGATGATATAATGAAAAAAGAAAAATGCAGAAAAGGGGTGTTTCGAGATGTTTATTCCCGCTGAAACCCGCTATGACAGCATGGTCTACAGGCGCTGCGGCCGCAGCGGCCTCATGCTGCCCGCCATCTCGCTGGGGCTGTGGCACAACTTCGGCGACATCACGCCCTTCGGCGTGCAGCAGAGCATACTGCGCGCGGCGTTCGACAACGGCATCACGCATTTCGACCTGGCCAATAACTATGGCCCGCCTTACGGCGAGGCGGAGCGCAACTTCGGGCAGCATATGCTGCGCGACTGGAAACCTCACCGCGACGAGCTCGTCATCTCCACCAAGGCGGGCTACGATATGTGGAAGGGGCCTTACGGCGACCATGGCAGCCGCAAGTACCTCATCGCCAGCCTCGATCAGAGCCTGAAGCGCATGAACCTGGATTATGTGGACATATTCTACCACCATCGTCCCGACCCGGACACCCCCATCGAGGAGACCATGGGCGCGCTGGATCACATCGTGCGCAGCGGGAAAGCGCTGTACGTGGGCATTTCCAACTACGGCCCGGAGCAGGCGCGGACGGCCATTCGCGTTCTGCGGCAGCTGGGCACGCCCTGTCTCATCCACCAGCCCAGCTATTCCATGATGAACCGACGCATCGAGCAGGGCCTGACGGACGTGCTGCGCGAGGAACAGGTGGGGTGCATCTGCTTCGCGCCGCTGCAGGGCGGCCTGCTGACCGATCGTTACCTGAACGGCATTCCCGCCGACTCCCGCGCGGGCCACGATCCGCGCTTTTTGAAGCCCGCCGCCATCACGGAGGACAAGCTCGTAAAGATTCGGGCGCTCAACGAACTGGCGGCCGCCCGCGGGCAGAAGCTGAGCCAGATGGCGCTGCAGTGGGTGCTGAGGGACGAAGTCGTCACCTCGGCGCTGATCGGCGCGAGCCGTCCCTCGCAGGTTCTCGACAACGTTCAGGCCGTTCACGGCCCGGCGTTCACGCGGGACGAGCTGGACGAGATCGACCGCATCCTGGCATAGGCGTCATACAAAAGAGACGGGCGGCGAATCCACCCGTCTCTCTGTAGATCGTCTGTCAGCGCTTCGCGTGGGGTTTGAAGAGCAGCGCGGTCAGCAGACCGAACACGATCGCCGCGGCGATGCCCGCTGAGGTGCGCGTGATGCCGCCGGTGACCGCGCCAAGGATACCGTCCGAACGCGCGCCCTGCATCGCGCCCATGGCCAGCGAATAGCCGAAGCCCAGCAGAGGCACCGTCGCGCCGGCGCCGGCGAAATCCACCAGCGGCTTGTAGACGCCCAGCGCCGTGAGCGCCGCTCCGGCCACAACGAACAGCACCAGTATGCGCGCGCTGGTGAGCCTTGTGTGCATGATGAGCGCCTGCCCGACGCAGCAGATCAGCCCGCCCACGGCGAACGCCCGCAGAAGCGCGAATAGATATTCAGCCATCATTCATCCGCCTCCAGCGCCGCGGCATACGCGATGCCGGGAATGCTCTCGCCCTGCTGGCTGCTGGTGGGGCTGAGCATCGCGCCGGAAGCGACGATCAGCACGCGCTTCCACGCGCCTTCCCCGATCCTGCGCAGCGCGTAGCCGCATGTGACCGAGGCCACGCAGCCGCAGCCGCTGCCGCCCGCGTGGGGATCCTGCTCCTGCGAGAACAGACTCGCGCCGCAGTCCGTGAGCTTCTCGTCGTCCGCCTTCACGCCGCGTTCGATGAGCAGTTCCTTCAGAATGTTGCGCCCGATCCAGCCCAGATCGCCGGTGAACACGCGGTCGTAATCGCGGAAATCGCGACCGGTATCCATAAAATGGGCGATGATGGTGTCTGCGACGGCCGGGGCCGTCGGCGTGTGGGACAATGTATACGGCTCGAATAAATTAACGGCATCTTTCAACGACTTGAACGAATTTGCCGGAAAATCCGGGGAATTTGGGGTTGACAGGCGTATTCCGCCGTGTTATAATACATCCAACCGTTGAGGGAGAGTGAGTACCGCCTCGAAGGCGCGACACAGCGAGCCGCGGACAGTGCAAGCGCGGCGCGGGCGCGGGGATTGGGAATGGACTCCTGAGGGCGAGCGGAAAGCCGCAAGGCGAGTATGCGAGACGGAGTAGGCGCTCCGACATCAAGGGCCGGCGTATGATGGTGTGCGCTGTTTTTTCATAGCCGCCATGGTACGCGCTAAGTGGGCGTCGGGAGACGTCAAGCCGGGTGGCACCGCAGAAGCAATCGCTTCTGTCCCAGCAAAGAAGAGGGACAGAAGCGTTCTTTTTGTCCCGCCGGAAACAGCCGACCGCACAGCATGAAAGGAGCAATCACCATGGCAAAGAATGAAATCCCCTACAAGATCTATCTCGAAGAGAGCGAAATGCCGTCTCAGTGGTACAATGTCCGCGCGGATATGAAAAACAAGCCCGCGCCGCTGCTCAATCCGGGCACCCATCAGCCCATGACCGCCGAGGAGCTGGGCGGCGTGTTCTGCGAGGAACTGGTGAAGCAGGAGCTGGACAACGACAGCCGCTTCATCGACATCCCTCAGGAGATCCGCGATTTCTACAAGATGTACCGTCCCTCGCCGCTGGTGCGCGCCTACTGCCTTGAAAAGAAGCTGAGCACCCCCGCGAAGATCTACTACAAATTCGAGGGCAACAACACCTCCGGCAGCCACAAGCTGAACTCCGCCATCGCGCAGGCGTATTACGCCAAGAACCAGGGCTTGAAGGGCGTGACCACCGAGACCGGCGCGGGCCAGTGGGGCACGGCGCTCTCCATGGCGTGCGCTTACCTGGGGCTGGACTGCAAGGTGTACATGGTGAAGGTATCCTATGAGCAGAAGCCCTTCCGCCGCGAGGTCATGCGCACGTACGGCGCGAGCGTGACGCCTTCCCCGTCCGATACCACGAACATAGGCCGCAAGATCCTCGCCGAGTTCCCCGGCACCACGGGCAGCCTGGGCTGCGCCATCTCCGAGGCCGTGGAGGTGGCCGTGTCAACGCCTGGCTACCGCTA
>JAFZRB010000378.1 GCA_017620115.1 Clostridia bacterium
CCTGGCGCTGGAGGACAACCTGGCCCGGGATGACGCGCCCGTCGTGCGCAATCTGCGCCGCAGCGGCGCGGTGATCCTCGGCAAGACGAACATGACCGAATTCGCCAACTACACCACCCACGGCATGCCCGGGGGCTACAGCTCCCGGGGCGGGCAGGTGATCCACGCCGCCGGCAGGGATCTCAGCCCCTCCGGCTCATCCAGCGGCTCCGGCGTGGCGGTGGCCGCCGGCATCGTGCCCATGGCCGTGGGCACGGACACCTCCTTCTCCGTCATCGCCTGCGCCCAGGCCAACGGCGTGTGCGGATTGAAGCCGCCGGTGGGCGCGCTCTCCCCGGAAGGCATCGTGCCCATCGCCCGCACGCTGGACAGCGCCGGGCCCATGGCGCGCTGTTTTCACGACGCGCTGCGTCTCTACAGCGCCATGCGGGACGAGCCGCTGCCCGCCATCGCCGCCGCGGAGGCTGGCGAATTGCGCGTCGCCGTCAACCGGGCCAACGAAGGCGCGGTGCCCGAGGATCAGGCGGGCTTCATCCGCGGCTTCATCGACCGGTTGAAGCGGGCCGGCGCGGCGCTCTGCGAGGTGGATCAGCCCTATTCGCCACACATGACGACCATCATGCAGTGGGAATTCAGGCCCATGCTGGAGGCTTATCTCAGCAGGGCCGCCGCTTCCCGGAAGACGCTTGCGGAGATCGTCGCCTTCTACGAGGCGCACCCGCAGACCATGATGAAATACGGCGATTTGCTGCTGCGCGCCGCGCTGGACGAGACCCCCAGCGGACTCGACGGCGCGCCCTACCGCGAGGCCATGGCGGCGCGGGAAGCGGCCATCGAAAAGGTGAGGGTCGAGATCGGCGGCTGCGACGCCGTGCTGATGACCGGGCCCACCAGCATCATGCACTTCTGCGGCCTGCCCTCCGCCACGGTCGCCGGATCGGAGACGGACGAACACGGCGTGAGGCGCGGCCTCATCCTCTACGGCGCGGACGAGATGCGCCTGTGGCGCGCGGCGCTGGCCATAGAGGCGCTCATCAACCAATAATAAACACGACATCGGAGGTAAACCATGCCCTCATTTGAACGGACAGACAGAATATCGGAAGAGATCCGCCGCGAGGTGGACAAGATCATCCGCGAGGACGTGCGCGACCCGCGCATCGCGGGCACGTACTCGATTGTGCGCGCCGAAGCCACGCGCGATCTGCGCTACTGCAAGGTGCGCGTGAGCATTCTGGAAAGCGAGCTGCGCGCGCCCATGATGGAGGCGCTTAAAAAGGCTTCGGGCTTCATCCGGCGCGAGCTCTCCCACAGGATGATGCTGCGCTATACGCCCGAGCTCATCTTCGAGCTGGACACCAACATCGAATACGCCGCGCACATCAACGAAATTCTCAAACAGACGGAGGCGGCCCATGAGGACAGCGGCAACTGACATGGCGAAATGGCTCGCGGCGCACGACCGCGCGGCCATACTCACCCACCTGCATCCGGACGGCGACGCGCTGGGCGCTTCGCTGGCGCTGGCGCTGGCGCTGCGCGCGACCGGCAAAGAGGCGTTCGTGTGCTGCCAGGATGGCGCGCCGGATTTCCTCTCCATGCTGCCCACAGACGGCCTGCTCTTCCTGCCGGAGGCCGCGCCTTACGCGCCCGAGACCGTCGTCTGCGTGGACTGCGGGGCGCTGAACCGCTTCGGCCGCGCTTCTTCGCTGCTGCGGCCCGGCCTGCCGCTGGCCTGCGTCGACCACCACGAGACCAACGACATCGCCGCCAGCCCCTCCTTCGTCGATCCGAAGGCCGCGGCCGCGGGCGAGCTGGTCGCGGAGATCGTCGACGCGCTGGGCGTGCCGCTGGACAGGGAGCTGGCGCTGTGCCTGTACGTGGCCGTTTCCACCGACACGGGCAATTTCAGCTTCGACTGCACCACGCCCGAAAGCCTCGCCCTCACCGCGCGCTGCCTGCGGACCGGGCTCGACCTGAGCGAGCTGAACTACGCGCTGTTCCGCCGCCGCACCATGCCGCGCACGAAGCTGCTGGGCCGCGTGCTGAATGGCATCGAATTCAGCGAAGGCGGAAGGCTTTCGCTCATGCGCGTGCGCCAAAGCGATTTCGCCGAGTGCGGCGCGGGCATGGCGGACACGGAAGCCATCGTCAACTTCGGCATCGACACGGCGGGCGTGGAAATCGCCGTGCTGGCCGTGGAGCTGGCGAACGGCGCGAAATTCAGCCTGCGCTCGCGGGGCGGCGTCAACGTGGCCTCGCTGCTGGCCCCGCTGGGCGGCGGCGGGCACGCCAAAGCCGCGGGCGTCACGCTGGAAACGGGCTTCGACGAGGCCGTGGAGGCCGTAATGAGCGCGGCGCGGCAGGCGCTGGGCTGACGGAATGATACTTTCCAACAGGGCGAAACGCGCGGAGGAGGCCCATATGGAATACATCAGGGTGACGAAGGACAATCTGGAAAGCGAGCACATCTGCTGCGCCATATCGAACAACAGGGACATTCAGGTCGCATCCAAAAAGGCGTGGCTTGCCGAACGCTTCGACGAAGGACTCGTGTTCCTGAAAAGCGTCGAGCGCGGGAAATGCTTCATTGAATATATCCCGGCGGAAAACGCCTGGAATCCGATCTCCGCGGACGGCTTTATGTACATCAATTGCCTGTGGGTTTCCGGCTCGTTCAAAGGGCACGGCTATTCCAACGACCTGCTCGGCGAGTGCATAAGCGACAGCAAAAGCAAGGGCAGGCTTGGGCTTTGCATACTGTCTTCCGCGAAGAAAAAGCCGTTCCTCGCCGATCCGAAGTATCTGGCGCACAAGGGCTTCGCCGTCTGCGACGAAGCGGACAACGGCATACAGCTCTGGTATCTGCCGTTTTCCGCCGACGCCGGAAAGCCCTGCTTCAAAGCCTGCGCAAAGCATCCCCATGTCGACGGGGAGGGGTATGTGCTTTTCTATACGAGCCAATGCCCGTTCAACGCGAAGTATGTTCCCATCGTGGAGCAGACCGCCAGGGAACACGGCATCCCCTTCAGGGCCATTCATCTGGCCAGCAAAGCCGAGGCCCAGAGCGCCCCGACCCCGGTCACGACCTACGCGCTGTTTTATAACGGCGAATACCTCACCAACGAGCAGATGAACGACGCGAAGTTCCTGAAGCTGGCATCGCGGTAAACGCCGATATGCGGATCAGGACAGGATCCTGCGCTCCGACATACGAGGAACGAACACCATGGATGGATTTATCAACCTGCTCAAGCCGCCGGGCATGAGCTCCAACGACGCGGTGGGCTTCGCGCGTCGGCTGCTCCCCAGGGGCACGCGCGTGGGCCACGGCGGCACGCTCGATCCGGACGCCGCGGGCGTGCTGCCCGTGTGCGTGGGAAAAGCGGCCCGGCTGTTCGACTACATCATCGACAAGAAGAAGACCTACGTCGCCGGGCTCTGCCTGGGCGTCGAAACAGACACGCAGGACGCGGGCGGGCATATTCTCGCGCGGCGCGACGCCAGCGCCGTGACCGAGGCGGACATCCGCGCGGTTCTCCCCCGCTTCACGGGCGATATCGACCAGATTCCCCCGGCTTACTCCGCCATCAAGCGGGACGGACGGCGCATGTACGACCTGGCCCGCCGGGGCGAGGCGGTGGAGCTGGAGCCGCGCCGCGTGACCGTGCACTCGATCGACTGCCTGCAAAAGACCGGGCCGGCGGCGTATATGCTGCGCGTCGCCTGCGGCAAGGGCGTTTACATCCGCAC
>JAFZRB010000046.1 GCA_017620115.1 Clostridia bacterium
GGGCGATCTTTTTGAAGATGCCCTCGTCGGTGATCGGCTCGTCCACGCGCAGCACGATGATGTTCGGGCTGATGCCCATGCCCTGCAGCTCCTTGACGGAATGCTGGGTGGGCTTCGACTTGTGCTCACCGCTGGCCTTCAGGTAGGGCACCAGCGTGACGTGGACGTACAGCGCGTTCTCCCGCCCCACCTCCAGCCCCACCTCGCGGATGGCCTCGATGAAGGGCTGGCTCTCGATGTCGCCGATGGTGCCGCCGATCTCGGTGATCACCACGTCGGCGTCGGTCCGCTTTCCTACGGCGTAAATGAAGCGCTTGATCTCATCGGTGATGTGCGGAATGGTCTGCACCGTGGAGCCCAGGTAGTCGCCCTGGCGCTCTCGCTGAATGACGTTGGAATAGACCCGACCCGTGGTCAGGTTGGAATACTTGTTCAAATCCTCGTCGATGAACCGCTCGTAGTGGCCCAGATCCAGGTCGGTCTCCGCGCCGTCTTCGGTCACATAGACCTCGCCGTGCTGGTAGGGGCTCATGGTGCCGGGATCCACGTTGATATAGGGATCCAGCTTCTGCGCGGCCACCTTTAGCCCGCGCGCCTTCAAAAGCCGCCCCAGCGACGCCGCCGTGATGCCCTTGCCCAGCCCCGACACCACGCCGCCGGTGACAAAGATGTATTTCGTCATTTTCCCTCACCCTTTCAGGAATTCATTGACTTCCGACGCCGCCGCGCGGCCGTCCGCCAGAGAGCGCACCACCAGCGACTGGCCCGTGCGCATGTCGCCCGCAGAGAACAGATTGCCTTTCAGGTGATGCGAGCCGTCCAAAGGCATCATGTTCCCGCGCCTGTCGCGCTCGACGCCAAACGCGTCGGCCGTGGATTCCTCGCAGCCCACGAAGCCCGCCGCGATCAGAAGCAGCTCGCAGGGCAGGCTCTTCTCCGTGCCGGGAATGGGATCGAAGCCCTTCAGGCGCACGGTTTCGACGGCGGTGACAGCGCCATTATCGGCGATGACCCGCTTCACCGTCGTCTGGTAGACGCGGGGGTCTCCGCCCTGCCGGCAGATGGCCTCCAGCTGGCCGTAGTCGGTGCGCAGCGTGCGCGGCCACTCGGGCCATGGATTGCTTGCGGCGCGATCCACCGGCGGCGCGGGCATCATCTCGAACTGAGTGACGGACGCGCAGCCTTGCCGCAGCGCCGTGCCCACGCAATCGTTGCCGGTATCGCCGCCGCCCACGACGATCACGCGCTTTCTCTTGGCGGTAACGGAGGGCTCGCCGCCGGACAGCACCGCCCGTGTGGCCGCGGTCAGATAGTCCACCGCGAAGTGGACGCCCGCCGCCCCGGCGTTTTCCACGTTCAGCGCCCGAGGCTTTTTCGCGCCGCCGCAGAGCAGCACGGCGTCGAAGCCCGAAAGCGCGGCCGGGTCCGCCTCGGTGTTCAGCAGAAAGCGCACGCCCTCGGCCGCCATCAGCCCGATGCGCCGCGCGACCACCGATTTCGGCAGTTTCATGTTTGGGATGCCGTACATCAGCAACCCGCCCGCACGGTCGGCGCGCTCGACGACTGTCACTTCGTGTCCCAGCCGGTTCAGATAATCCGCCGCCGCCAGTCCGGAAGGACCGCTGCCCACGACGGCCACGCGCCTGCCGGTCCGAAGCTTCGGCGCGCGCGGCTGGATCCAGCCCTTTTCAAAGCCGGTCTCGATCAGGTACAGCTCGTTGTCTCGGTTTGTCGTCGCGTCGTTTTCCAGATTGCACGCCTTTTCGCACAGCGCCGGGCAGACGCGGCCCGTGAATTCCGGAAACGGCGCGGTTCTGAGCAGCCGCTCCAGCGCCTCGCGCTCGCGGCCGCGATACAAAAGGTCGTTCCACTCGGGGATCAGGTTGTGGAGAGGGCAGCCGAAGTCCGACTGGCAGAAGGGCACGCCGCAGTTCATGCAGCGCGACGCCTGCGCCCGCCGCGCGTCGGCCGGCTGGGTCCTGTGCAGGTCCTCAAAATCGCAAAGCCGCGCCTCCGCGTCCCGGTACGGGTTTTCGATCCGCGCGATTTCCATAAAGCCTGTCGCCTTGCCCATGCCTTACACCCCTTTCAGATACCGGAGATACTCGTCGGAGATGACCGCCTTGAAGCGGGGCAGCCACAGCTCGAAGTTTTCGAGAATCGTCGCAGCCTTTTGGGAATTCGTATGCCGCGCATGAAGTTCGAGCAGCTTGCGCAGCTCCGCCGCCTGCTCGGGCGTGATTTCATGCAGGTTCACCAGGCCGCCGTTGATATGACCGGCCAGCGTGCCTTCCGCGTCCAGCACCCAGGCGATGCCGCCGGACATGCCCGCGCCGAAGTTATCCCCCACCGGCCCCAGCACCGCCACGCGGCCGCCGGTCATGTATTCGCAGCCGTGATCGCCCACGCCCTCCACGACCGCCCACGCGCCGGAGTTGCGCACGGCGAAGCGCTCGCCCGCCATGCCCGCGATAAAGGCGTAGCCGGAGGTCGCGCCGTACAGCGCGACGTTGCCGATCAGGGCGTCTTCTTCATGCCACACCGCGTCCACCGGCGGGCAGATGGCCAGCGTGCCGCCGGAGAGGCCCTTGCCGAGGTAGTCGTTGGCCACGCCGTACAGCGCGACGCTCTGTCCCTTCGGCAGGAACGCCCCGAATGACTGCCCGCCGCAGCCCTGCGCCTGGATATGCCGCTCGCCCTTCAGGAGCGTGCCGAACGCCCGGTCGGTGGTGGTCAGCTGCACGTGGTTCTGGATCAACCGGGCGTCGGTGCGCTCGCGCAGCGCGAAGTCATGCTTCGATTCCGGTCGGAAGTGGATGTTCCGCGCAAAGCCGATGAGGCCGGACAACTCCATTGCGGAGTCATCCTTCATGCGCAAAAGGTCGCTTCGTCCCACAAGCTCGTCCACCGTCCTCGCGCCCAGCTTCGCCATGATTCCGCGCAGCTGACCGGCGATGAAGCGCATAAACCGCTCCACATACTCCGGCTTTCCGACGAACCGTTTGCGCAGCTCGGGGTTCTGAGTCGCCACACCGAAGGGGCAGGTGCCCAGGTGGCACACCCGCATCATGCGGCAGCCCATGGTGATCAGCGGCGCGGTGGCGAAGCCGAACTGCTCCGCGCCCAGCAGCAGCGCCACGGCCACGTCGTGGCCGGTCATCAGCTTGCCGTCGGTCTCCAGCGTCACGGTCTGGCGAAGCCCGTTGCGGCACAGCACCTGGTGGGTCTCGGCCAGGCCGATCTCCCACGGCAGGCCCGCGTGATGGACGCTGGACATCGGCGCCGCGCCGGTGCCGCCCTCGCCGCCGGAAATCAGTATGCCGCCCGCGCCGGCCTTGGCCACGCCGCTGGCGATGGTGCCCACGCCGGTGGAAGACACCAGCTTCACGGTGATCTTCGCGTCTTCATTGGCGCATTGCAGGTCATAGATGAGTTCGGCCAAATCCTCAATCGAATAGATATCGTGGTGAGGCGGCGGGGAGATCAGCGAGATCCCCGGGGTGGAGCAGCGGGTCCTGGCCACGCTCTCGGTCACCTTCGCGCCGGGCAGGTGGCCGCCCTCGCCGGGCTTCGCGCCCTGGGCCATTTTGATCTGGATTTCCTTCGCGGACAGCAGGTAGTCCCGCGTCACGCCGAAGCGCCCGGACGCCACCTGTTTGATGGCGGAGTTCAATTCCGTGCCAAAGCGCTCCGGCAGCTCGCCGCCCTCGCCGCTGTTGCTCCGAC
>JAFZRB010000379.1 GCA_017620115.1 Clostridia bacterium
CTCATATCGAGATAAGGGTCGCATTGTGGTGGAGCATAGGAGATTCGAACTCCTGACCCCAACACTGCCAGTGTTGTGCGCTACCAACTGCGCTAATGCCCCGCAACAGGAGATATTATAGCACTGCCGGTGATATCCTGTAAAGGGAAGAAATTGTAAAATCGAGGAACCGCATAGAAACGCAGCAAAACCGATGGGAGGAATGAATATGCCCCTCTGGAACAACGATCCGAATGTCATGCTGGTCGCCGGACATCGCGGCGCGCGCCGAATCCGGCCCGAAAACACGATGACCGCCTTCAGATACGCCATCGACGCCGGAGTCGACATGGTCGAAACCGATATCCGCCAGACAAAGGACCATCAGCTGGTGCTGATGCACGACGAGCGCGTCGACCGCACCACCGACGGAACCGGGCGCGTGCGCGATTTGACCTTTGCCGACTTCCGCCGCCTGAACGCCGCCGCGCACGACGAGGGCTTCGCGCCGGAATGCCCACCCACGCTCGAGGAACTCCTGGAACTGGTCGCCGCGCATCCCACGATGCTCGTCAATCTCGAGCTGAAGGAATATCCCCACGTGGAGGGCGAGGAGATGGCGTTTGACACGGCCGACAAAACCGTAGCGCTCGTTGAAAAATACGGGCTGGGAGACCGTGTCATCCTCAACAGCTTCAGCGGAAAGCTGCTGGATTACCTCGCCAGGAAATACGATCACTGCTACCCTCTGCACGGCTTCTATCCTTATTTCTACCTCGGCCCTGAGCACGGCGATCCCGAAACCTATCTGGATGTCGCCTGCCTCATCCATGGCGCGCTCGAGAACGGCAAAATCCGCAGCCTGGACGGACCGGTCTGTCCGCAGCCGTGGTTCGACGAGCTGCTCAGTCATAACATTGAGCCCTGGATCGGACCGGGCGCGAAAACCTATGAAGATCTCGAAATCTGCTTCAGCCGCGGCGGACGGCTGATCACCTCCGACAATCCTGTCGAGACGCTGGAATTCCTGCGCCGGATGGGGCATCACCGGTAAGCGCAAAGGGCGGGCGGCTCCGAAAGAAGAGCCGCCCGCCTGCCGATTTTCCATTCCCTTTATTCGCTCAGTCCGCGTACAGCGCCAGCGTACCCGGATCGTATTCCACGTTCCACCATACGTATTCCGAATTCGCCGTGCCTTCGTTTACCTCGGCCCAGCTCAGCGCAGCGTAGCCTGTAAAGGTTTCAAAATCCTCGCTCAGGAGCACCAGCGCCATCACGTCGTCGTCCTTGGGCTCGCTGATGGGAACGGCCAGCAGCCACAGCTTGCTCACATCTTCCCAGTAGCACACGGCCACCTCGCGCTGCACGGTCTTCTTGTCCAGCTTGGGCAGGTAGTCCTTGACGAACTTCAGGAACGCTTCGTCGGAATCGTCCGGCAGGGCGTAAACAAACGCCAGCTTTTCGAGCGCGTCCTTCTCCTTGCCCTTCGCCAGCAGCTCCAGCGCGTCCTTGGCGCGCGTAAAGAACTGATCGGACGGGACAGGCTCCGCGAAGGCCAGAGGCGCCGCCGCCAGCAAAACGCACAGTACGAGCGCGCAGCATTTCTTGAACATGACCGATCGCCTCCGCACACAATGACTTTATTCGTCTTATTTGACGCGCTTCTCCTCAGTATTGTTGCCGGAAAAGACAGTTTTTCCGGCAATTTTCTGTTTTTTTATATCATTTGTTGCTTCATTTTCCCTGTTGAACGCGGAAATTACACGCCCTGCCTTGAAAAACCCGCTCTTTTGCGCTATACTATAGACAAAATGACCGGGAGGTTCTCATGGGCATACAGGCGCTGCTGAGCGATCCGCTCAGTTATTTGAAAGACATCCTCTATATTTTACCGGCCATACTGCCCGCGCTGGTGCTTCACGAATGCGCTCATGGCTGGGTTGCCTTCAGGCTGGGCGATCCCACGGCGAAAATGATGGGCCGTCTGACGCTCAACCCGCTGAAGCATCTCGATCCCGTGGGCACGCTGTGTATGGTTTTTCTCGGGCTGGGATGGGCGCGTCCCGTACCCGTGAATCCGCGCTATTTCAGGAACCTCCGCCGCGATGATCTGCTGGTGTCGCTGGCCGGCATCACGGCCAATCTCATCATGTTCTTCATCGGCTGCCTGCTGGTGTTGTTCTTTCTCATCGCCGGGCTGCGCGCCATTCCCGAGGATATGCTCTACGGTTCCGGCGAATACCTGGCGGAGGTGGAAGGCGCGCTGTATCGCGTTGGCTTCGCGGACGTGGCGGCCTATCCCCTGTCCATGAAGGATTATCTCATCGCGCCTTATTTGGGGGGCGTATGGGGCGTTGTGTATGAAATCGCGGTCAACTTCACGCTGGTGAACCTGGCCCTCGCCATCTTCAACCTGATCCCCATTCCCCCGCTGGACGGTTACCACGTGCTGAACGATATCATCCTCAAGCGGCCCCTGTTCGCCTCCCCGCAGGTTGCCCGCATCGGGCAGGGCGCCATGCTGCTCCTGCTGTGGACGGGATACTTGGGCAAGGCGCTGAGCGCGGTGGAGAACTGGGTGATCGGCGGCGTCGGCGCGGGCTTTGCCGGGGTATTCCGCGCGGCCGGGCTGATGTAGCGGGAGGCCTGCATGCCGTACGTCGTTTCACTCAAACAGTTTGACGGCCCGCTCGATCTGCTGCTCACGCTGATTTCCCGCGCAAAGATCGACATCCGCGATATTTTCGTTTCCGAAATCACCGAGCAGTACCTGGAATACATGGCCGGGATAGACGAGCTGGACATGGACGCGGCCAGCGAATTTCTGCAGATGGCCGCCACGCTCGTGGAGATCAAATCGAGGGCGCTTTTGCCCGCGCCGCCCAAGCCGGAAGATCCGGATGCGGAGACGCCCGAGCAGGCGCTCATCCGCCAGCTGACCGAATACAAGGCCTTCAAGGAAACCTGCGAGGATCTGAAACGCCTGGAACAGGCCGCGAAGCTGATGCTGAGCAAACTGCCCGAGGAGTATCCCCTGCCGCCGCCTGAATTCGAGCTGACCGGGCTTACGCTGGAGGGCCTCACGCGCGCCTTCCTGCGCGTGCTGAGCCGCGCGCGCGACGAATCCGAAGCGCCGCGCCTGCGCGAGATCCGGCGCGACGTTTACACCGTACAGGAATGTATGAAGCGCATTCAGGCCCGCCTGCGCAAGGGCGACATCCTCTTTGACGATCTGTTCGGCGAAGAGCCCTGCCGCGCGGAAATCGTGGCGTTGTTCATGGGCATGCTGGAGCTTTTGAAGCTGAACCGCGTGCGCGTGCGCCAGCGCGGCGTATTCGGCGAAATCGTCCTCTCCCCGGTCAAAAAGGGAGAATCATCAGCGGAAGTCGAGGCATCGTGATGTTCAAGGGATTCACCAACCGGACGGACGAGTTTTTCATGGCCATCCGTTTCAACAACAACGCGCAGTTTTTCCACGAGAACCACGACTGGTACGACGAGGCCGTGCGCCAGCCGCTGAAGGCGCTGGCCGCCGATCTCGGTCCGGCTGTCGAGCTGCTCGATCCGACCCTGGAGCGCAGACCCGAGCGCGCGGTATCGCGCATCAACCGCGATATCCGCTTCTCGAACGACAAATCGCCCTACCGCGATTATATGTGGATCGGATTCCACCGCCCGCGGCCGGAGCGCAGCGGCACGCTCGGCGTGTATTTCGACATCTCCGCCGAGGGCTCTTCCTACGGTATGGGCATCTACGACGAGAACCGCCCGCTGATGAACGGGCTGCGCCGCCAGCTCGCATCGGATGCGCGGCCGTTTCTGGAAGCCGCCCGGCCCGCGCTCGCCGAGTTTGCGCTCTACGGCCGCTCTTTCAAGCGCATGAAGATTCCGCCGTCGGTGCCGGAGGAGGCGCGCGCCTGGTATCCGCTGCGGGGATTCTGGGTGGAAAAGGATCTTTCGCGCGCTCAGATCTCCTCTCACGCGCTGGTGGAGGAGATCACACGCGGCATAGAACTGTTTACGCCGCTCTACCGCTATATTGCCGGGATCGAACCCGTTGACGACCTCGGCGCGATATGAAACGAATCGACAAACTGGGGGTTATTTATGCGAAGCGAATGGATGAAACTCAAAAGCGGATCGGACATCCGCGGCGACGCCATGGAACACGACGGCATCCGGCCCCTGCTCACCGTTGAGACGGCGGAATGCGTGGGATACGCCTTCGCGCTGTGGCTGGCCCGCAAGACGAACACCACATCCGACAAACTGACCATTGCCGTCGGGCACGACTCCCGTCTTACCGGGCCCGCTCTGAAGGATGGGATCATCAGGGGACTCACCGCCGCGGACTGCGACGTGCTGGACTGCGGCCTGTGCACCACCCCGGCCATGTTCATCACGACGGTCGAGCCGGAGACAAACTGCGATGGAGCCGTGATGATCACCGCCAGCCATCATCCCTGGTACCGCAACGGGTTCAAGCTCATCACCCGCGAGGGCGGGCTCGAGGGCGGGGAAATCGGCGAGATCCTCGCCGCCGCCATGGACGTGACGCTGCCGCAGCGGCTCGTGAAGCCCGTCGATTTCCTGTCAATCTACACCGGTCGCCTCGCCGGCATGGTGCGCGAGCGCCTGGAGGACGACGCGCTGCGACCCCTGCTGGGACTCCACGTGGTGGTTGACGCCGGCAACGGCGCGGGCGGCTTCTACGCGGAGTTCCTGAAGGAACTGGGCGCGGACGTGGAAGGCAGCCAGTATCTCGATCCGGACGGGCATTTCCCAAATCATATTCCCAACCCCGAGGACAAGGACGCCATGGCCGCCGTCTGCCGCGCGGTGCGCGAATCCGGCGCGGATCTGGGCGTCATCTTCGACACCGACTGCGACCGCGCCGCCATCGTCGACGAACAGGGCCACGAGATCAACCGCAACCGGCTGATCGCGCTGATTTCCGCCATTCTGCTGAACGAGAAACCCGGTCAGACCATCGTGACCGATTCCGTGACCTCCTCCGGACTGGCAAAGTTCATCGCCGAATGGGGCGGCACGCACTATCGATTCAAGCGCGGCTACCGCAACGTCATCAACGAGGCGATCCGCCTGAACGAGGAGGGCATCGAATGCCCGCTCGCCATCGAAACCAGCGGTCACGCGGCTCTCAGGGAGAATTTCTTCCTGGACGACGGCATGTATCTGGTGACGCGGCTCATCTGCGAGGCCATGGAACGCAAACGCCAGGGCCTGACGCTGGGCTCGCTGATCGACGATCTGGCCGAACCGCTGGAAAGCGTCGAGGTGCGCATGAACATCCTCGACGAGGATTTCCGCACGGCGGGCCAGTCCGTCATCGAGACCATCCTCAGCAAGACGCTGGACGATCCGACCTGGCATCTGGCGCCCGATAACCGGGAAGGCGTGCGCATCTCCTTCGACCTGGACGGCGGCGTGGACAACGCCTGGTTCCTTTTGCGCCTCTCCGTTCACGACCCGGTCATGCCGCTCAACGCTGAATCCGATGTAAAGGGCGGCGTGCAATTCATGCTGAACAATCTTTACGCGCTGCTCGAGGGAACCGAAGCGCTCGACCTCGCGCCGCTGAAAAAACTCATCGAGGGCTGACGCGCCCTTTGTGATATGCCCAAGAAATCATTTGAGAAAGGATGTTTTTTCCAATGAGCAAGCAGGATAACCTCGTCGTCAATGCGATCCGTGTGCTCTCCGCAGAAGCGGTTCAGCAGGCAAATTCCGGCCATCCCGGCATGCCTATGGGCTCTGCCGCCATGGCTTACGCGCTGTGGGGCAAGCAGATGAAATTCGATCCCAAAGCCCCCAAGTGGGACAACCGCGACCGCTTCGTGCTCTCCTCCGGTCACGGTTCCATGCTGCTGTATTCGCTGCTGCACCTGTTCGGCTTCGGCCTGACCATCGAGGATCTGAAGCAGTTCCGCCAGTTCGGCTCCCTGACGCCCGGCCATCCTGAGTATGGCCACACCCCAGGCGTTGAAACAACCACCGGCCCGCTCGGCCAGGGCATCACCAACGCGGTTGGCATGGCGCTGGCGGAAACCTATCTGGCCGCGCACTTCAACCGCGAGGGCTTCAACGTCGTCGATCACAACACCTTCGCCATCATGGGCGACGGCTGCCTGATGGAGGGCATCTCCCACGAGGCGGCGTCGCTGGCCGGCACGCTGAAGCTGAACAAGCTCATCGCGCTGTACGACGACAATGAGATTTCCATCGAAGGCAGCACCGACATCGCCTTCCGCGAGGACGTGCCCGCCCGCTTCCGCGCCTACGGCTGGAACGTCATCGACGTGCCCAACGGCAACTGCTGGCGCAAGGTGAACGACGCCATCGAGCTGGCGAAGGATTCCGACAAACCCAACCTGATCGTGTGCCACACCATCATCGGCTATGGCTCTCCCAAAGCCGGCACCGCCTCCGCCCACGGCGAGCCTTTGGGCGCGGACAACATCGTCGCCACCAAGAAAGCGCTCGGATGGCCCTGCGAGGAGCCCTTCGGCGTGCCCGCCGAGGTGTATGAGACCACCGCGGCCGCCACGGCCATCGGCGCTGAAAAGCGCGCCGAGTGGGAAAAGCTGTTCGCCGAATACGAGAAAGCCTATCCCGAACTGGCCGCCGAGTACAAGAGCTGGCACAGCGACAAGCTGCCCGTCGATCTGATGAACGACGAAGACTTCTGGAAGTTTGAAGGCCCCTCCGCCACCCGCGCGTCCTCCGGCGAGGTTCTGAACCGGCTGGCCAAGCGCATCCCGAACCTGATTGGCGGCTCCGCCGACCTGGCGCCCTCCAACAAATCCAACATGAAGGGCCGCGGCGACTTCTCCGCCGAAGATCGCACCGGCTCCAACCTGCACTTCGGCGTGCGCGAACACGCCATGGCCGCCATCTGCAACGGCATGTACCTGCACGGCGGGCTGCGCCCCTACTGCGCCACCTTCTTCGTGTTCTCCGATTACATGAAGAACGCCATGCGCCTGGCCGCGCTGATGAAGCTGCCCATCGCCTACATCCTCACGCACGACTCCATCGGCGTGGGCGAGGATGGCCCCACCCATCAGCCCGTGGAGCATCTGGCCGGCCTGCGCGCCATGCCCGGCATGATCGTGTTCCGCCCGGCCGACAGCAAGGAAACCGCGGCCGGCTGGCTGTGCGCCATGGAAGGCCATCGCCCCGTGTCGCTGGTGCTCACCCGCCAGAACCTGCCCCTCTACGAGAAGAGCGGCAAGGACGCGCTCAAGGGCGGCTACATCCTCGCCGACAGCGAGAAGGCTGTGCCCGACGTGATCCTCATGGCCAGCGGCTCCGAGGTCGAGCAGTGCATGGGCGCGAAGACCATTCTGAAGGAGAAGGGCATCGACGCCCGCGTGGTCTCCATGCCGTCCTTCGAGCTGTTCGACGAGCAGAGCGCGGAGTACAAGGAATCCGTGCTGCCCAACGCCGTGCGCGCGCGCGTGGCCGTGGAAGCGGCGTCCACCTTCGGCTGGCACAAGTACGTCGGCCTGGACGGCACGGTCATCGGCCTGGACGAGTACGGCGTTTCCGGCCCCTACAAGATCCTCTACAAGCACTACGGCTTCACCGCCGAGAACGTGGCCGAGAAGGCCGCGGCGCTGGTGAAGTAAGCGCATCCATCCTATGAATCGCCCCGGACAGGCTTTGTCGGGGGTCAGAAAGAGGAGCGGGCAATTCCGCTCCTCTTTTCTGTGATGAGCGAATATCCCCGCTACGGGCGCTATCGCGCCGCGGATACGCATATACTGTTCACAGGCGTTTCCCCCGCCGCCGAGACACAGTGTTGACAATCCGCCCTGCCGGAAATATAATAAGCTATACCCAAATGGAGGTCTCCCGAAATGTCTCATCCAAGCCGCGTCGCCTTTTCCATCCTCGGTTTCCCTATCTACTGGTACGGGCTGCTCATCGCGGCGGGGCTGCTGCTGGGGGTGCTTTGCGCCTCGACGCGCGAGAAGAAACTGGGCCTGAAAAAGGACACGACGCTGGATTTCCTGCTGCTGGCGCTGCCTTTGGCGCTGGTGGGCGCGCGCGTTTATTACGTCGCCTTCACCTGGGAAAACTACGCCGGCAATCCCCTTTCCGTGTTCAATCTGCGGGAAGGCGGGCTGGCGATCTACGGCGGCGTGATCGGCGGCGCGCTGGCCGCGCTGTTTTTCTCGCGCCGGAAAAACACGCCGTTCCTCGCGCTGGCGGATCTGTGCGCGCCAGGTCTGGCGCTGGGACAGGCTGTCGGCCGCTGGGGCAATTTCTTCAATCAGGAGGCTTACGGCGCGGCGCTGGAAAACCCGGCGCTGCAATTCTTCCCCGCGGCGGTGCTGATCGAGGCCGACGGGATGTGGCATGCGGCCACGTTCTTCTATGAATCGGTCTGGTGCCTGCTCACGGCCGCCGCGCTGCTGCTGGGCGAACGCAGGGGCTGGTTCCGCCGCCGCGGCGACCTGTTCGCGGGATATCTGTTCCTGTACGCCGCGGAGCGCGTCGTGGTCGAAGGCCTGCGCACCGACAGCCTTATGCTGGGTTCGATTCGCGTAAGCCAGCTTTTGAGCGGCGTGGTCATGCTGGGCCTGCTGCTCTGGCTGCTCCTGCGCCAGCCAAATCGCCGCGCTTTCTGCTTCTTCTGGGCGGGCGCGGCCGCGCTGGGGCTGCTGATCCCGGCCATCGCGCTGGGATTCTTCTTCGCGCAGGTCGTCATGGCAGTGTGCGCCATCGGTTTCGCGGCCGCGCTGTACATCTGCGTCCGGGAGCCTGAACCCGCGTAAAAAAGCCGCGCTTTCGCACGGCTCTTCCGGATTCTACAGCGTCTGCTGGAGCTGGCTGAACTTGTCGCGGGCGGCTGTAACGTCCGCCGCGGGCGCGTCCTTGGTGGGATACCAGCCCATCCGGCTCATCTGGTCGAAGACGGCATACTGGTTCTCAACGCACCCGTTCAGGTTCTGGGTCAGCACCTGCCGCAGCTGCGGACAGGATGCCTCGGGGATAAACGTCCCGTAGGCGCTGATCAGATACTTTTCCTCGGAAAGCAGGTCTTCCAGCTTGTCCTGGTCGTTCAAAACCTGAGCGTCATTGTTTGTCTGCATCGTTCATTCCTCCTCTCAGGCATGGCTGTTCAGATAATCGAACAGCCGGTCGAAGCGCTCGCGATGGCAGTTCGCCATCGTCTGCGCCAGATTCTTCAGCGCCGGATTGTCGAAGCTGCCCGCATACTGCCGGGCCTTCTTGCAGGCCAGCATCTCATGGTGCATCTGATCCTCGAGAATCGTCAGAGACTTGGCCTGAATCGCCGTGGAACTCATGATACCTTACCTCCCATTATGAAGCAGGATCCGTTTTGAATCCGCCTAAATATCCTGCCCGGATAAGGAGCTGTGTTTGCATGGGAATGATTACCACCATTGAACTCACGAAGCGCCGCGCGGTCATCTATGTGGACGGCGTGGCCTTCCTGCGCATCAGGCGAGGCGATTTTGATGCGCTGCCGCTCAGCGAGGGCGACGATTTGGACGAGGAGGATTACGTGAGCCGACTGTGCGCCAAACAGGCGAAAGCCGCCTACGAGGCCGCCCTCGACATGCTCGCCGACCGCGACATGACCGCGTCCTCTCTGAAAAGCGCGCTCCTTCGCCGGGGCTTCCTGCCGCCCGTGGCGGAGTCCGTGTGCGGGCGGCTGACGGAAAACCGGCTGATCGACGACAAACGCTTCGCCGGGCGTTTTGTGGAACTGCGCCAGGACGGCCATGTAGGCCGTTACGCGCTCAAGCGCAGCCTGCGCGCCAAGGGCGTGGACGAGGAAACCGCCAGCGAAGCGCTCGAACAGCTGGACGACAGCGCTCAGCTCGAGGCCGCGACGGCGCTCGCCAGGCACCTTGCCCGGCGCTATGAGGGACTCGAGCCC
>JAFZRB010000380.1 GCA_017620115.1 Clostridia bacterium
ACGACCCAGCAGACGCCGCCCAGCATGCCCGGCGGCATGAACGGCTGGAATCAGCAGACGCCGCCCTCCATGCCCGGCGCGCAGGACGGACAGACCTGGCCGACGCCGCCCTCCATACCCGGCGCGCAGGACGGGCAGACCTGGCAGACGCCGCCTTCCATGCCCGGCGGTCAGGGCGGACAGAGCCGGCAGACGCCCCGCGATTGCAACGGCGAGGCGCAGAACGGCAACCGACAGAAGCAGGAAAGCGCCGGTAAACACGGCAGTCACCAGAAACCGGATGACAGCTCCAATGAACAGCAGCAGACACCCGATAACTTCGACAGCAGCAACGACGACGCCGAAAGCAGCGAAAGCGCCGGCAGGCATGGCAGCGCCAACGAACGGCAGCAGCGATCCGGCATAAATGGCGGCAGCCGCGGCGCCCAGGACGACGGTGGCGAGACCGACGCTCAAAGCGGCGCCACGCGGAAGCAGACCCTGCCGGAACTCCCCGACGGCATACAGCCCGGCGACGGCCAGACCCCACCTGAATTACCCGACGGCGCTCAGCCTGGCGACGGCCAGACCCCGCCGGAACTCCCCGACGGCATACAGCCCGGCGACGGCCAGACCTCGCCGGAATTGCCCGGCAGCCAGATGCCCGGAAGCGGCGGCGACAGCGCGCCTGCCGAGTACAGCGCGGCCAGCGTCGTGACCGAGAGCAGCAGCGGCGAAACCTACTCCTCCGAAGCGGACAGTGAAAACGCCGTGCTGGTGTCCTCCGGCGAGGTCACGTTGAGCGGCGCTGCCGTCTCCAAGACCGGCTCCAGCGAGGGCGACAGCGCGGACTTCTACGGCATCAACGCGGCTGTTCTCGCCTCAGGCGGCGCGACGCTGACCATCGAGGCCGCGAACGTGACCTCTGACGGCGCGCACGCCAACGGCGTGTTCAGCTACGGCGAGGGCACGACCGTGAACGTGACGGACACGACCATCGCCACGACGGGCGATAACTCCGGGGGGCTGATGACCACCGGCGGCGCGACCCTGAACGCCTCGAACGTGAGCGTATCCACCGAGGGCCGCTCCTCGGCGGCCATCCGCAGCGACCGCGGCGGCGGAACCGTGAACGTGGAGGGCGGCAGCTTCGCCACCTCCGGCGTCGGCTCCCCGGCCGTCTACTCCACCGCGGACATCACCGTGGCGAACGCGGAGTTGAGCGCTTCGTCCTCCGAGGCCGTGGTCATCGAGGGCGGCAACTCGGTCACCCTGACCGACGTGACTATCTCCGGCAACGACGCCGTGCTGAACGGCCAGTCCACCGTAAACACCAACGTGCTGATTTACCAGTCCATGTCCGGCGACGCGGCGGAAGGCAGTTCGCGCTTCACCATGACCGGCGGCAGCATGACCGCGCTGACCGGCGACATGTTCCACGTGACCAATGTGACCACGGAAATCAACCTCTCGAACGTCGAATTCATCGGCGACGGCGACGTGTTCCTCTCCGCCTCCGCGGATTCCTGGGGCCGCAGCGGCAGCAACGGCGGCCACGTCACCCTGAACCTCTCCGATCAGAGCGTGACCGGCGACATCACCGTCGACGCGGTTTCCAGCCTCTCGCTGAACCTGTCCGCCGGCGCCAGCTACACCGGCGCGGTCAACCCGGACGGGACGGCCGGCGCGGCGACCGTGACCCTCGCCGAAGGCGCGAGCTGGACGCTGACAGGCGACAGCTACCTCACCGGCTTCACCGGCAGCCTGAGCCAGGTGAACCTGAACGGCTACGCGCTGTACGTAAACGGCGAAGCGGCGGCCTGACGGCTTCGCCCTGACATAGATCGGGGCCGCTGCAAAAGCGCAGCGGCCCCATGGCTTTCCGTATGACCCGCTTTTCAAACAAAGAGAAGCGGGTTATTGTTTTGAAACGAGCGGAATGGGAAAATGGCGGCGTATCAGCCTTCAAACAGCGGCGTCGACAGATACCGCTCGCCGGTGTCCGGGAGCAGGGCGACGATCAGCTTGCCCGCGTTTTCCGGGCGCTTCGCCAGCTCGAGCGCCGCCGCGAACGCCGCGCCGGAGGAAATGCCCACCAGCAGGCCCTCGTTCCGAGCCAGCGCACGGCCGCCCTCGTAGGCGGTTTCGTTGTCGATCCTGATGATCTCGTCGTATACGTCGGTATTCAGCACCTCCGGCACGAAGCCCGCGCCGATCCCCTGAATGCCGTGCGGGCCGGGCTTGCCGCCCGACAGCACCGGCGACGACGCCGGCTCCACCGCGACCACGCGCAGACCGGGCTTTTGCTCCTTCAGGTAGCGCCCCGTGCCGGTGATCGTGCCGCCCGTGCCCACGCCCGCCACGAAGACGTCCACAGCGCCTTCCGTGTCTGCCCAGATCTCCGGGCCGGTGGTCTCATAGTGCGCCTTGGGGTTGGAGGGATTCACGAACTGCCCCGGAATGAAGCTGTTCGGGATCTCCTTCGCCAGCTCGTCCGCGCGCGCGATCGCGCCCTTCATGCCCTTCGCGCCCTCGGTGAGCACGATTTCCGCGCCATAGGCCGCGATCAGCCGCCTGCGCTCGATGGACATGGTCTCCGGCATCACGATGATCGTGCGGTAACCGCGCGCCGCCGCTATCGCCGCCAGGCCGATGCCCGTGTTGCCGCTCGTCGGCTCGATGATCACCGAGCCCTCTTTCAGAAGGCCCGCCGCCTCCGCGTCCTCGATCATGGCCTTCGCCACGCGATCCTTTACGCTGCCGGCTGGATTGCTCCGTTCCAGCTTCACCGCCACGCGCGCCTTCAGCGCTTCCTTCTTTTCGATGTTTTTCAGTTCGATGATCGGCGTTTTGCCGACCAGCTCCGCAACAGACTGATAAATCGCCATAAAAAAGCCTCCTTAAATCCTATTTACTTACTGGGTTTATAGTAATTATAACGCCTCCGCCGAAATCTGTCAAGGGGTTTTGGCTTTTATTCGATATTTAACGTATTCTTCTTATACACGCCGCAGGGCCAACATTCCCGTGCTGGATTTTGGGGCGGGAGCATATTATAATGATGCGACAATCGAGGTGATATATTACGTATTCCGATATTTATGAAAAAGCGCTTAAACTGGCCCGGCGCGAAATGAACCTGCGCAAGGCCCGAAACGAAGATCCCTACCTGCCCGTGCTGGACGACGTCGCGCCCAACGCCATGGCGCTGCCCGCGCGCTCGCTCCATCTGGTGAGCATACCGCTGAACCAGATCGTGGGCACGGCCACCCACGGCCGCACGATGGCCTTCGCCGCCAATTTCATGCCCGCTCTGGAGAGCCGTAGCGAATTCACCGCCAAATGGGAGCGGCTGTATGAGTCGGTCATCAAGGAAGGCGTGAACTCCCCCATCAAGGCCTATGAATACATGAATAAATTCTATGTGATCGAAGGCAATAAGCGCGTCAGCGTAATGAAATTCCTGGACGCCGCCGCCATCGAGGGCGAGGTCATCCGGCTCATTCCCCCGCGCACCGAGGAGCCGGCCAACAAAATCTACTATGAGTTCCTGCCCTTCTACGACGACACCGAGATCAACTACATCTATTTCTCCCGCGAGGGCGGCTTCGCCCAGCTGTACGATTACACCGGCACCACGCCAGGCGATCCGTGGAGCGTCAGCCTGCGCCGCGATTTCCACTCGGCGTTTCTTCGCTTCACGAACGCCTATCACGAACTGAACGGCGATCGCCTGCCCATCACGGATGGCGACGCCTTCCTCGTTTTCCTGCGCATCTACGGCTTCGAGCACGCCGGCGCGGCCACGGGCGACGAGCTGCGCGAGGACGTGCGCCGCATCTGGGACGAGATCCGCATCAGCGCGCAGGAGGAGCGCGTGGTGCTGCTGATGGAGCCCACCGCCGCGGAGAACGCCTCCTTCCTCTCCACGCTGCTGCGCCCGAAGAAGATCACCGCGGCCTTCCTCTACAGCCGCCTGCCCGCCGAATCGGGCTGGACCTACTGGCACGAAATGGGCCGCGCCCATGTGGACGCCGTACTCGAGGGCAAGGTCGAAACCCTCACGCGCGAGGCGCGCGACGAGGAGGCCGCCGAACAGGCGCTGGACGAGCTGGCGCGCGAGGGCACGGACGTGGTGTTCACCACCTCGCCCGTTTTCCTGAACGCCGCCATCAAGACGAGCGTAGAGCATCCGGACACGAAGGTGCTCAACTGCTCGCTGCTGGCCTCGTTCCACCACGTGCGCAGCTACTACCTGCGCGTGCACGAGGCGAAATTCATCATCGGCGCCATCGCGGGCGCCATGGCGGAGAACAACCGCATCGGCTACATCGCCGACTACCCCATCTACGGCACGCCCGCCAGCGTCAACGCCTTCGCGCTGGGCGCGCGATTGGTGAATCCCCGCGCGCAGGTGTTCCTGGACTGGTCCACCCGCCGCGACCACGACGTCTACGAGACCTTCCGCCATAATGGCATCAACATCATCTGCAACCGCGACATCAGCGCGCCCGCCCATGCCTCGCGCGCCTTCGGGCTGTATCGCGTGGAAGAGGACGGCTCGCCCATGAACCTGGCCATGCCGGTGTGGAACTGGGGCAGCCTGTACGAAACCATCCTGCGCAGCCTCCTGAGCGGCGGCTGGAAGGACGAGAGCGAATCCAGCGACGGCCTGGCCATGGCCTACTGGCCCGGCATCTCCACCGGCGCGGTCGATGTGTTCTATTCCCATCGCCTGCCCTACGGCACGCAGCAGCTGGTCGAGACGCTCAGGCAGCTGTTCCAGGGCGGCTCGTTCAACCCCTTCTCCGGCAGGATCCTCTCGCAGGACGGCGCGGTGCATTCCGAAAGCGACGAATCGCTCTCCCCGGCGCACATCATCGCCATGGATTGGCTGTGCGAGAACGTCATCGGCTCCATTCCCGACATCAGCCAGCTGAAGCCCGAGGCGCTTCCGCTGGTGCGCCTGCAGGGCATCAACGACACCGCCCGTCCCGATCCCCGCGCCTTCGCCTGGACCGGCACGGACAACGGATGACGCGCGGGAAATTGGAAACGGAGAGCCCAGAATAACGGAAGAGGAAGGGAAGGCGCTCTATGAAAATACTGGCGCTGGCGGATCACGCGGAGCCGAAGCTGTGGGAGCATCTCGACAGGCGGCGCCTGGAGGGCGTCGATCTCATCATATCCTGCGGCGACCTGCCGCCTTCCTACCTCTCCTTCCTCACCTGCTTCACCCACGCGCCCGTGCTGTACGTGCACGGCAATCACGACGCGCGCTATGAGAAAGATCCGCCGGAGGGCTGCGTGTGCATCGACGACGCTGTGTATATTCACGACGGCGTGCGCATCGCGGGCCTGGGCGGCTGCATGCGCTACAATCCGAGCGCGCCGCACCAGTACACCGAGCGCGAAATGCGCCGCCGCGTCCGGAGCCTTTGCTGGGCCCTGTTCCGCAGGCATGGCGTGGATATCCTGGTGACCCACGCCCCCGCCCTGGGCCTTGGCGACGACAAGGACCTCGCCCACCGGGGCTTTGAAACCTTTCTGCGCTTCATGGACAAATACCACCCCCGCTTCATGCTTCATGGCCACGTGCACGTCGAATACACCCACGATTTCAAACGCGAGCGGCAGTACGGCGAAACCACCGTGGTGAACGCCTGCGGGTCGTACCTGATCGAGATCGAGCCGAAGAAATGAAAAACCGCGTTTCTCGCTCAAATCGCACAAAATGACTGAAAATTGCTCGCTTCACGCTTGCCTTGACCGGCGATTTCATGTATAATAAAAGCGTATGCGCTGATAAATGATCATAAGCTTTGAAAGAATGAAAGCGAGGCTTCCCAGACTATGGCTATCAAAATAACCTCCGACAGCACCTGCGACCTCTCGCCGGCGCTCGTGGAGGAATATAACATTGGCGTCATTCCCCTCACCGTTGTGAAAGACGACGCGTCCTTCAAAGACGGCCTGGAAATCACGCCCGCCGATATCTTTGCCTATACCGCCGCCACCGGCCGGCTGTGCTCCACTTCCGCCATCGGCGAATACGAATACACAGAATACTTCCGCCCGCTGACCGAGTCGAACGACGCCGTGATCCACATCAACATCAGCGCGGATTTCTCCAGCTGCTACCAGAACGCCTGCGCCGCCGCGAAGAATTTCAAAAACGTGTATGTGGTCGATTCGCGCAACCTGTCCACCGGGCAAGGCCACGTGGTGATCGAAGCCGCGCAGCTGGCCGCGCAGGGCCTGCCGCCGGAGGAAATCTGCAAACAGCTGAACGAGCTGACGGGCCGCGTGGAGGCCAGCTTCCTGCTGGATCGGCTGGACTACATGGTCAAGGGCGGCCGCTGCTCGTCGGTCGCGGCGCTGGGCGCGAACCTGCTGCGCCTCAAGCCCTGCATCGAGGTCATCGACGGCAAAATGCGCGTGGTAAAAAAATACCGCGGCGCGTATGACCGCTGCATCCAGACCTACGTGACCGAGCGCATCCAGGGCCGGACGGATCTGCGGCACGACCGCATGTTCATCACCCATGCCGGCGCGGAACCGGACACGCTGGCCGCGGCGCGCCTGGCCGTGGCTGAAAACGGCCGCTTCGAGCACGTATACGAGACCATCGCCGGATGCACCGTATCCTGCCACTGCGGGCCGCATACGCTGGGCGTGCTGTTCATCCGGACGAAATAACGGGAGATGATATCATGGACAAGAAGGTTCTTCTGATTCTGGTGGACGGCATGAGGCCGGACGCCATCCCCGTCTGCGGCAGCGATTACGCCGCGTCCCTGCTGGCCGGCAGCGCCTGCGCGCTCGACGCGCAGACCGTGTTCCCTTCCGTCACGCTGCCCTGCCACATGTCGCTGTTCCACAGCGTCGATCCCGACCGGCACGGCATCACCACCAACACCTACACGCCTCAGGTGCGCCCCATCGAGGGCCTCGTCGAGCGGCTCGACCGCGCGGAGAAGAAATGCGCCTTCTTTTACACCTGGGAAGAGCTGCGCGACCTCACGCGCATGGATCACCTGGCCGCCGCCGTGATGCTGAACCAGCACAAGGCGAGCGGCACCGACCAGCTCATCACCACCGCCGCCATCGACTACGTCAATCGCGAATCGCCGGACTTCCTGTTCCTCTACCTGGGCGAGACAGACGAGGTGGGCGGCCACGACAAGGGCTGGATGAGCGAGACCTACATGGGCTGCGTCAGGAACGCGCTGGACTGCGTGCGCCGCGTGCGCGAAGGCGTGCCGGCGGATTACGACATCATCCTGGTGGCCGACCACGGCGGCCACGACCGCGGGCACGGCAGCGACCGTCCCGAGGACATGACCATCCCGATCATCCTGAACGGCCCCTCCTTCGCGCCGGGCAAAACAATCCGGAACGCCTCTATCAAGGACGTCGCCCCCACCATCGCCGCGATGCTCGGCGCGACCCCCGCGAAGGAATGGGAAGGGCGTTCGCTGCTGGACTGAACGGGAAATAACGAAAGCGGCTGTCAATACGAAGGAGCGGTTCCATGAAAAAGGCTTTTGTCCTGATTTTGGCGCTGGCGTTCTGCATGAGCGCGGCGGCGCGGGCGTTCACCGATTCGGATACGTTTATCGACGTAAGCGGACAGGGCCTGACTGCGCTCGATGTCAGCGGGAACACCGCTCTGACCTGGCTGAACTGCGGCGCCAACAGCCTGACCAGCCTCGACATCAGCAAAAACACCGCGCTGATCCAGTTTTATTGCTACGACAACAGCCTCACCGGCCTTGATCTCAGCAAAAACGCCGCGCTGATCGCGGTGGACTGCCACGGCAACGAACTCGCCAGTCTCGACGTCAGCAAAAACGCCGCGCTGAGCCGGCTGTACTGCCTGGACAATAACCTGACCAGCCTCGATCTCGGCAAAAACACCGCGCTGACGGCGTTAAACTGCTCCGGCAACAGCCTGACCAGCCTCGACCTCAGCAAAAACACTGCGCTGACGATGCTGAACTGCTCCGGCAACGGCCTGACCGGCCTGGATGTCGGCCGCAACGCCGCGCTGACGGAGCTGTATTGCTTTGACAACCGCCTGACCAGTCTCGACCTCAGCAGAAACACCGCGCTGACGGAGCTGTTCTGCCACGGCAACAGCCTGACCAGCCTCGACCTCAGCAAAAACACCGCGCTGAAAGAACTGTACTGCCATGGCAACAGCCTGACCAGCCTCGATCTCAGGAACTGCAGAGCGCTGACGCTTCTGTCCTGCGACAGCGGCGTAACCCTCACCGTCGCGCCGGGCAGCTACGCGCTGAGCTACGCCGTCAGCCACGGCAACCCCTATGTCGTCGCCGAAAGCGACCCCGCCATCGATCCCACGCCCGCCATCGACCCCTCTTTCACCGGCTTCACCGTCGTCGACGGCGCGAAGATGTTCGTGAGCGGCGGCCAGGTGGTGGCGCTGGACGGTCTGGTCAACGACCCGAACAACCCCGCCGACTGGTATTTCTGCTCCGCGGGCGTGGTGCGGGAGGACGTAACCCAGCTGGTGCTGTACGACGGCGCATGGTTCTACGTGGTCGGCGGCAGGCTGGACACCACTTACGCCGGCTTCGTGCCGTACGACGGCGGGCTGTTCGCCGTGGCCGCGGGCCGCATCATGACCGAGGTCAACGGCCTCATCCAGGATCCGGGCGGCAGCTGCTGGTACTTCTGCGCGAACGGCCAGGTTCAGAACCAGTACACCGGCCTGGCTCAGTACGACGGCGCATGGTTCTACATCGTGAACGGCAAGCTCGCCGAGGACTTCGTGGGCGACGTGCAGTATGACGGCGCGTGGTTCCACGTCGATCACGGCATGCTGGCGGCGTGACGGCGACTGCGGGAATTGTTTTCCCTGTATCCTGCAATAAAGAGGAGAGAGCATTATGAAAGCACGCGCCTTGAAGCGCATCGCGCTGACGCTGCTGGCCGTATGGATGATCTGCTGCTTCAGCGGAACGGACCTGGCGGCGACGAAGGTCAGCGAAACCGTCAAACTGCCTGTGACCGGCATGAAGGTTACGGAGTCCTATGCTTCGGGGGCGTATTACACGAAGCTGCTCACTGCCATGAAGAATTCGGCGGGCCAGAAGGCGCGCGATCGCTTTGTGATGATCGCGAAGAGCCAGGAGGGCTATAAGGGCAGCTCGAAATCGACCAAGCTGGCGGGCGACGGCGATAAGGGCATTTACACGGAATACAGCAATCACCGCGGCGTGGCCGGATACGACTGGTGCGCGGCGTTTGTCTCCTGGTGCGGCGAGGCGGCGGGGCTTTCCTCTTCCAAAGTGCTGCCGCGCTCCAATTACGCCGGCGGCAAGAACAGCAGCGGCAAGGCGGCCTGGGCCGATCCCGCCGGCGCCGGCACGGTCGGCACGTTCCACCGCGTCTGGTCGAACGATTTCTCAAAGTACCTTTCGGACTATAAACCGCAGCCCGGCGACCTTTGCCTGTTTATGAAGAGCAGCAACACCTGGAGCGGCACCTCGCACGTGGAAATCGTCATATCCGTCAACGATACGCAGAACAGCGACGGCAGCTGGACGTTTACCACCATCGGCCGAAACGGGAACGAGGTCAAGCAAAGCACTTATAAATCGAACGCGCCGCGATCCAAAAACAGCTCCGTTCGCAAATTCAAGGGCTTTTACACGCCGAACTGGAGCGCCGCCGCCGCCTGGACTGCGTCCGATGTGAGCGGCATCGTCATCCCCGGCGCTTCAAAGACGCCCGGAAAGCCGACGCTGACCGTCTCCGCCGGCACCTCGAACACGGAGACCGCCTTCAGCTGGGCCAAGACCTCGAACACGGAATACTACACCATTCGCATCTATGACTCGACCGGCGCGGAGATCCTGCTCAGGGGCGGCATAGAGGGCACGACCTTCTCCACGCAGCTGAACGCGGGAAAATACACGGCGAAGCTGGCCTCGGTCAACAACACGGCCCAAGAATGGACGTTCAGCGATGTCGTTAGCTTTACCGTCGCCGCCGCCGCGCCCGAACCGACGCCCGGCTTCCCCGGCCTCGACCCCGCCTACGCGGGCATCTACCTCTACAACGGCACGCCGGTCATCGTGAAGAACGGGCGGATCGACGAAGACGCCGAGGGCCTCACCCGCGACGCGGCGCACCCGGACGACTGGTATTACTGCTCCGCGGGCATCGTTCACACCGAAGTGACCCAGATTGTGCCCTACGACACCGAATGGTTCTACGTGAAGAACGGCAAGCTGGACACCACCATGGCCGCCATCGTGGATTATAACGGCGGAAAGTTCGCCGTGGCCGCGGGCCGCCTCCTTCGCGAGTACAACGGCCTCATCCAGGATCCGGCGGGCTCAGACTGGTACTTCGTGGCGTCCGGCCAGGCGCAGACGCAGTACACCGGCCTGGCCCAGTACGACGGCGCGTGGTTCTACATCGTGAACGGCAAACTCGCCGTGGATTTCGTGGGCGACGTGCAGTACGACGGCGCGTGGTTCCACGTCGATCACGGCATGCTGGCGTTGTGATTCACAAAACCCTCCGGCGCAACAACGGGGAGCCCGCGCGGGCTCCCCGTTCGATTTGTCATTTATGCACCGGCTCCGTTTTGTGCAGCAGGTTGAAGTCTTTTGGCAGCGCCGCGTCCACCCAGAACAGCGCGTAGCTCTCGCCGAAGCCCACGGTGTCGCCCGCGGCGCTGCGGATGGGATACGCGATCTCGGAGCCAAGCTCCACGCCGCGCACGGAATCGCGCACCTTCTCGTGGGCGCTCTCCGCCACGGAGTCTATCGCCAGCAGCTCGCGCCGCCCGTCCCACTCGCGCCAGTCGACCAGCGCCACGATGTGGCCCACGCGCAGGTTGCACAGCGCGGCGCCTCCGGCCTTCATGTGCCGCCAGAGTAGCTCGCGGTCGTTCAGCAGGCCGTCGCCGTCATAACGGAAGCCGTTTTGCGCGGCGAAGCCGCAGGCCATCATGCCGCGCAACATGGCCGGGCGGTCGGTGCCGTCGTCGCCGCGCCCGCCCACGGCCACGGAGACATCCGCCACGGCGTCCGGGTCGAGGCGGATGCCGTGCATCCACTCGACGGCGTGAACCAGCGCGAACACGCCGCAGCCCGCGTCGTGCATGTCCGAGCCGTTATGTTCATACTCGTAGAGGTGCGTCCAGTCGAGGCTCTTCTGGTTGCAGAAGCGCAGCGTGCAGCCCGCGCAGGTCATGATTTGTGTCTTACCCGTGATTTCCATGCGTATCATCCTTTCAGCCTCTGTCTATCCTCACAACAGAACGGTACTGCGCGCCCATGGCGTCGACGGCGTACTGAATGGCCTGCGCCAGGGCATCGTCCGAAACGGCCAGGTCGTAAGGCGCCAGCACGTCGAAGATCAGCGTCGTCTGCGCGCTGCCGTCCAGAATGCGGAAATCGTGCAGGGTGAGCCGCGGGTCGATACCGCTGTGCAGCCGCGCGGTGAGCGCGTCCCGCAGCGGCGCGACGCGCCCGTCGTCGGTCACGACCGGATCCATGTGGATCACCGCGTCGCAGTTCAGCTCCTCGCGCAGCCTGCGCTCGATCTGGTCTATCTCGTCGTGCATGGCCAGGAGATTTCCGTCGGCGGGCACCTCGGCGTGCAGCGAGACCATGCGGCGGCCCGGCCCGTAATCGTGCACGATGAGGTCGTGCAGGCCCAGCACGTGCTCGCCGCCCATCACATCGCGCGTGATCGTATCCACCAGCTCCTGGGAAGGCGCTTCGCCCAGCAGCGGACTCACCGTTTCCCGAACGGCCTCGAAGCCGCTGTAGAGTATGAACAGCGACACCGCCAGGCCCGCCCAGCCGTCGATGTGCCACCCGGTGAACCGGGCCACGGCCAGCGCGGCCAATACCGCCGAGGTGGAGAGCATGTCGCCCAGGCTGTCAGTCGAGGCCGCGCGCATGGCGGCGGAGTCGATGCGCCTGCCCAGCGCCCGGTTATACAGGCACATATACAGCTTTACGCCCGCCGAGGCCAGCAGGATGACCGCGGTGAGCGGCGTCAGGGACACGTCCTGCGGCGCGGCGATTTCGCCGATGGAGGAGCGCAGCAGATTCGCGCCCACCAGCACCACCAGCATGGCCACGACCAGCCCGGCGACGTACTCCAGCCGCCCGTGGCCGAACGGATGATCCAGGTCGGGCTTCCTGCCCGCCAGGCGGAAGCCGATCAGCGTCACCAGCGAGGACGCGGCGTCCGAAAGGCTGTTGAAGGCATCCGCGGTGACGGCGATGGATCGACTGATCAGCCCCGCGGCCAGCTTGACCGCGAACAGAACGATATTCAGCGCGATGCCCAGCATGGCCGCCGTCATGCCGCAGGCCAGCCGCACGGCGGGCCTGTCGGTATGTTCCGCGTCCGGCACAAAGCGCCTGATGAGAAATGTCAGCATAGTGCTCCCTCTGAATTCCGCGTATTTCCTGATATTATACACCCGTCCGCGCCTCCGCGCAACACTGCATTTTTCCCAAATATATGAAAAACCGGGCCGTTTCAGACCCGGTCGTTTTCCAGCTCCCGCTCGTGCTTTTTGAAGAACTCGTAGTACGCCCGGACGGCGGGCAGCTCCGTCCAGCGACGCACGGCGGCGGGGTCGCCGTCCAGGTCGTAAATCTTCGCCTCGCGCAGGGCCAGCACGAAGGGAGAATGCGTGGCGATGACGAACTGGCACCGGAAGAAGCGCGCGGAATCCTCCATGAACGCGGCCAGCTCCTGCTGGCGGCCCGGCGACAGGCTGTTCTCCGGCTCGTCCAGCAGATACAGCCCACCCTCGCCGATCTTCTGCGTGAAATAATAGAACGCGCTCTCGCCGTTGGACTGCTCGCGCACGTTGTCTTTGAGCAGCGCGCGCACGTAGCGCGACTGCGTCCTGCTGCGCGCCAGGTTGATCTTCCTCAGCTGGTCGTAGTCCTCCAGCGAGCGCAGCCGGAAATCGCGCTCGTTCTTGTTTTCGATGTAGTCC